>JAYVYA010000485.1:0-8024 GCA_043784745.1 Hyphomicrobiales bacterium | reverse complement strand
GCGGCGCTTCCGGCAAGGCTATGTCAGCCTGTTCGGGGCGCAGACGCGCGGCGACACGCTGTATGAGGCGATATCCGAGGGCCGCCGCCATCCGGGCATGGAGCATTGGGCCCCGCTGTTCTGGGGCGAGAGCAACACCTTGTTCGATTATGTCGCCGGTGCGCCGCTGCTGCTCGACAACCACGCCGAAGATGCCGCCGGTGAGCGTTTTGGCGCGATCAAGGATTATTTTGACGCCCGCAAGCAGGCCCATGATACCCATGCAGCGGCCTACAAGCCTTTGCCGCCCGATGCGCTGTATCTCGCCCCCGACGAATTCCGCAATCGGATGGATGGCCGCTCCATCGCCCGCTTTACCGCCTTCGGAGTCGATTCCGCGCCGGGAAAACTGAGCGTTGATTGCGGTGCCCGGCCTGGGCGCTCATTCGCTGTGGAGCGGGCCGACCAGAACGCCAACGTCTTTGAATCCACCGTCCAGCATATCCGCGCGCTGGAGACGGGCGGCGCGCAGGTCATCGTCGCCGCTTGGTCGGACGGTTCGCGCGAGCGGCTCAGCGGCGTGCTGGCCGAGCATGGGCTGAAAAATTCGGAACCTGTCTCCTCCCTGCATCAGGCCTGCGCCCTCAGGGGCAAGGTGGCGCTGGCGGTGGTGGGTCTGGAGCACGGCTTTGTCGCTGAAAATCTCGTCGTCATCGGCGAGCAGGATATTTTGGGCGACCGGCTGGTGCGCCAGCGCAAAAAGGTCAAGGCGCAGAATTTTCTCACCGAAGTCACCGGCCTCAGCGCCGGGGATCTGGTTGTCCATGTCGATCATGGCATTGGCCGCTTTGTCGGCCTCAAAACGATTGAGGCGGCGGGCGCGCCGCATGATTGCTGCGAATTGCATTACGCCGGCGGAGACAAGCTGTTCCTGCCCGTCGAGAATCTTGAACTGCTGTCGCGCTATGGCGCGGAGGACTCGGAAGCCGTGCTCGACCGGCTCGGTGGTCTGGGCTGGCAGACCCGCAAGGCGCGGATGAAGAAGCGCATCCGCGACATGGCGCAAGGGCTGATCAAGATCGCCGCCGCCCGCTTTGTCCGGGAAGCACCCGTCCTGACCCCGGCAGAGGGCACTTACGACGAATTTTGTGCCAAATTCCCCTATGACGAAACGGACGACCAGCAGAGCGCCATTGATGCCACCCTTCTGGACCTGCGCGCGGGCCGCCCGATGGACCGGCTGATCTGCGGCGATGTCGGCTTTGGCAAGACCGAAGTCGCGCTGCGCGCCGCCTTCACCGCCGCCATCAACGGCAAGCAGGTTGCGGTGGTGGTGCCCACCACCCTGCTCGCACGCCAGCATTACCGCACCTTTGTCGATCGTTTTGCCGGCCTCCCGCTCAACATCGCGCAGATGTCGCGGATGGTTCCCGCTGCGGAATTGAAGAAGGCCAAAGCGGGCGTTGCCGATGGCTTGGTCGATATTGTCGTAGGCACCCATGCCTTGTTGGGAAAAGCCATTGAATTCAAGGATTTGGGGCTGGTTATTGTCGATGAGGAACAGCATTTCGGCGTTGTTCACAAGGAGCGGTTGAAAGAAATCCGCTCCGAAGTGCACATGCTGACCTTGTCCGCCACCCCAATCCCGCGCACGCTGCAACTGGCGTTGACCGGAGTACGCGAACTCTCGATCATCGCCACTCCGCCGGTGGACCGGCTGGCGGTGAGGAGCTTCTTCACCCCGTTTGATGATCTTATCGTGCGCGAGGCCTTGCTGCGCGAGCGCTATCGCGGTGGCCAGAGTTTTTATGTCTGCCCGCGCATTGAGGATTTGGACGATGCCGCCGCCTGGCTGCGCCAGAATGTGCCGGAAGCCAAATTCGTGATCGCCCACGGCCAGATGGCGGCGGGCGAGCTGGAGGACAAGATGTCGGCCTTCTACGACGGCCAGTATGACATTCTGGTCGCCACCGCCATTGTTGAATCCGGCCTCGATATTCCCCGCGCCAACACCCTGATTGTGCACCGGGCGGACATGTTTGGCCTTGCCCAGCTCTACCAGTTGCGCGGTCGCGTCGGGCGCTCCAAGACCCGCGCCTACGCGCTGTTTACTTATTCGGCCAAGAAGGCGATGACCCCGCAGGCCGAGAAGCGGCTGAAAGTGCTGCAATCGCTGGATACGCTCGGCGCGGGCTTCCAGCTGGCCAGCCATGACCTCGACATTCGCGGCGCGGGCAATCTTTTGGGCGACGAGCAATCCGGCCATATCCGCGAAGTTGGCTATGAGCTTTACCAGCAGATGTTGCAGGATGCGGTGGCGGCGCTGAAAGCGGGGATTGAGGAACCGCAGGAGGAAGCATGGTCCCCTGCCATCACCACCGGCACGCCGGTGACCATTCCGGAAGACTATGTGCCGGACCTGACGCTGCGCCTGTCACTCTACAAGCGTCTGTCGACCTTGCAGACCGACGAGGAAATTGAGAGCGTCGCGGCGGAGATGATTGACCGTTTCGGAGCCATGCCGCCGGAGGTCAAGCAGCTGATGGTCCTGGTCGGCATCAAGGCTTTGTGCCGCCGCGCCCATGTCGAGAAGGTTGATGCCGGGCCCAGGGGCGTCATCATCGCCTTCCGGGACAATTCCTTCGCCAATCCGGCGGGGCTGGTGCGTTTTGTCCAGGAGCAGGGCAGCCAGGCCCGGGTGCGTCCCGACATGAAAATCGTCTTCATCCGCGATCTCGAAGACCCGGTGAAGCGGCTCGAAGGCACGCGCCAGATTATGCGCACGCTGGCCGGGCTGGCGGAGAAGAAGCGGTGATTTGGAGCGGCGGTTGCCGGCCGCCGGGGGGATGTGCCTTGTGGGGATAGGGGACAATCAGGCAAGCCGCCAGCGTGCCTGTTTCCTAAAAATGCACATGCAGCGTGGAAACGCCAACCGGAACCACATACATCGCCGGCTTTTTCACCCCAACGGAGGCAGACGCCACCGGCCCGGCGCCAGACGCAGGCGCAATCACGATCCCCACCCGGAACTGCCCGCTCCGCATCCCGCATGGCTCCACCGGCAGGGCAGGGGCGGATAACAGGCTGGCGACGGCAAAAACGGGCATCATGGCAGGCTCCGGCACATCAGGTGTGGACGGAGTTTGGGTAGCAATGGATGTGCCGGTGGAGAGTGTGCCGGAACGGAACAAAACTACCCCGCTGCCTCCCGCATTGCCCCCGTCAGCACCTCCACAGCCTGCGCGCCGGAAACCCCGAGCTTTTGCGCAAGGATGAAGAACGGCACGCCGTTGACGCCCATTTTCCGGGCTGATTTAATCTCGTCGCGCACGGCGTCCTTGTCCGCATCACCCGCCAGCAGCCGCGCGACCACAGCGCGGTCCATGCCCGCCGCCGCCGCCACATCGGCCAGCACGGCGACATTGCCGATGTCGCGGGCCTCGACGAAGAACGCCTGCATCAGCGCTTCCTTCACCGCGCCCTGCACACCTGCCGCCTCGGCCCAGCGGATGATCCGGTGGGCGTCGAGTGTGTTGGGGGAGCGTTTGATCTGGTCGAAGGCGAAGGGGATACCAACTTCTTTGCCAACTTCCGCAATCCGCGCGGAAATTTCGGCATAGCGTTCCGCGCCGAACTTGTTGTTCATGTAGTGCACCCGGTCCAGACCGCCGGGCGGAATCGTCGGGTCGAGCTGGAACGGGTGCCAGCGCACAGTCACATCCAGCTCCGGCAACCCGGCGACAGCCGCTTCCAGCCGCCGCTTGCCAATGTAGCACCATGGACAGACGACATCGGACACCACATCAATGACCAGCGGACGCGCGGCCTGGCTCATTCCCGTTCTCCCGGCACACTCACGGCGGCTCCGAAAAACCGCAACCCGTTGATCGTGTCATTATCGGCATCGACAGCGCAAATCACGTCGGAACCCAGTTCGATATGGTGCGGCGGGTCCAGCAGCGCCCGCGCCCGCCCGTCCGCCCCCCGCGCCTCGGCCACCAGAGCCATTTCGCCAAAGGCATGCAGGTCCACCAGGGGCATTTTGCTGGCAAGGCTGGCAGGCGGCGCAAAATCACCCGCGTTGGATTGCCAGCGCGAAACCGCCACCAGCCCGGACAGCGAGGCGTGCTGCACCAGGCCGGCGCTGGCCAGCGCGGGCAGCAATTGAGCGGGCAGCACAATGTGTGCCCCCGGCCATTGTTCCAGCTGCGCCAGCAGGCGCACGGCATCGAACATGCCGTGCAGGGTCACGCTGGCCCCGCACAGCAAGCCAGCGAGCACGCCCGAGGCCAGCCCGGCAAATGTGGAAGGCCCCAGCGTCGTCAGCAGCGGCTTTGCGGTGCCAAAGCTGGCGCGGGCAATCAGGTCCAGCGTGCCTGCCACCAGCGTGCGCTGGCGGTGCCGGGTCATGCCGTCGCCCGTCAGGGTCAGGATGGCCGACAGATGCGCAGGGGCGGGCCCGTCCGCCAGACCGTCCCCGGCCAGCGTGGCGGCGCTGAAATCCACGGCATCCGGATTGCCGGAGCCGAGCGTGCCGACCATGCGGATGGTTTCGCTCTGGGCTGCCGCCATAAAACCCTTTTCCAGCAGATCCATCCCGCCAAACGGCTCGCCGCAGACCAGCACGGCGGCGCTGGTGCGGTTGGCCAGCTGGGCCAGCCGGTCCGACCGCAGCCCGGGGGACAGCATGGCTACATCCAGC
Organism: Hyphomicrobiales bacterium; assembly: GCA_043784745.1. GTDB lineage: Bacteria > Pseudomonadota > Alphaproteobacteria > Rhizobiales > Beijerinckiaceae > JAYVYA01. The sequence continues at coordinate 3,343 of JAYVYA010000485.1, read as the reverse complement.
CCGGCAAAAATGCCGGCCATCAGCGCGGTGATCGATGAAATCTGGTTGCCGCCCAGCATCAGCATGGTTTCTCCCGGTGCCAGCCCGGTTTGCCGCAGCCGTGCTGCCAGCCGCGTCGCCTGCCCGTGCAGGGCGGCAAAGGTCAGGCTGGTGCCATCGCCATCGCGCAGGGCGATCCCCTGCGGGCGCAGACGGGCGGCACCGGCCAGCAGATTGTCCAGCGTGTAGGCGGCCAGCGGGTCAGCGGCAGTGCCGGGCGCAGGTTGCAGCCTCATGGGGCTTTTCTCCACCACATGTCCAGCGTGCCGCTGGGGCCAAACAGCGGCGAGGCATAATGGGGCAGGGCGGCGGGATGTGCCAGCAGGCTCGACGACGCTATCCAGAAGTCCGCGCGGTGAAACAGCGGGATGATATACATGCCCGACAGCAGCACCCGGTCATAGGCCCGCACCGCCTCGACAAAATCCTCGTGTGATTTGGCGGCCAGCAAGGCGACAATCATCGCGTCAATTGCGGGCGATTTGGCCCCGGCAAGGTTGAACGAGGCTTCCTGGTCGGCGCTGGCCGAACCCCAGCGCGAACGCTGCTCGTTGCCGGGCGAGGCCGAGGTGAACCAGGAGCCAAACATCATGTCAAAATCAAATTTTTGCCGCCGCCGCTGGTATTGCACTTCATCGGCCCGGCGAATACGGGCATCGATACCAATCCGCTTCAGCGATTCGGAAAAACTCAGCGCCAGACGTTCCTGGTTGATGTCCTGCACCATGATTTCGAACGACAGCGGCATGTCCTCGCGGCCCAGCACGCCGTTGGCCATGGTGAAGCCTGCGGCCTTCAGCAGTTCAAGCGCACGGCGCGGATGCTCGCGGTCCCGTCCCGAACCGTCGGTTTTCGGCGGTGCCCAGGTGCCCGCCAGAATGCCGGGAAGGATTGCGGCGGCGTAAGGCCCGAGCAATTCAAGCTCCCGCGCGCTGGCGGGCCGTCCGGTCGAGGCCAGCTCGCTCTCGGCATAAAAACTGTTGGTGCGGGTGTAGAGATTGCCGAAGACGTGGCTGTTGATCCATTCAAAATCAAACATTTCGGCCAGGGCCTCGCGCACCCGCGCATCGGCAAACAGCGGGCGGCGGGTGTTGAAGGCGAGGCCTTCCATGCCCTTGGGGCCACCCAGCGGCAGGCTTTCCTTGATGGCGCGGCCGTCGAGCAGGGCCGGAAAACGATAGCCGCTGAGCCAGCGCGTCGGGTTGGTCTCCTCGCGATAGTCGAGCAGGCCAGCCTGAAAGGCTTCGAATTGCGTATTGGCATCGCGGAAATAATTCAGCTCGATCGTGTCGAAATTGTACAAACCGCGATGGATGGGCAAATCCTTGGCCCAGTAATCCGGGTTGCGCGACAGCACCAGCCGCTCGCCGGGGCGCACTTCGGTGATGCGGTAGGGGCCAGACCCCACAGGAATGGCAAGGCTGGTATCGGCAAAATGCGCCACATCAGTCGTCAGGCGGGACAGCACGGGCATCAGCGCCAGGGTCAGCGGCATTTCCCGGTCGCCAATGCCGGTGAGGTCATAGGTCACGCTCATGCCATCGGGCATGGCAACGCCCTTGACCAGGCCATAGGCATAGCGCTGCTGCGGACGGCCCTGGGTTTTCAGCAGGTTGAAGCTGAAAACAATGTCCTCCGCGCTCACCGGCGAGCCATCGGAAAATCTGGCCAGCGGGTTGAGGCGGAAGGTGGCGTAGGAGCGGGCCTCGTCGGTCTCAATGCTCTGCGCCACCAGCCCGTAGAGCGAAAACGGTTCGTCCAGCGAACGCGCCATCAACGTCTGGAACACATTGCCGTTCAGCCCCTGCGCGGTGGAGCCTGCATTGAGGTTGAACGGGTTGAGGCTTGTGAACGTGCCAAAAAAGCCAAGACTGAGCCGCCCGCCCTTGACTGCCGCCGGGTCGGCATAGGGCAAATGGTCAAAACCGGGCGGCAGGGCCACTGCGCCATGCATGGCAATGCCATGCACCGGCTCCGCCTGCGCGTTACAGCCAGGCAGCAGCAGGGTCAGGCACAGCAGCACAAGGCGAATCGCTTGAAACATGCCACCGAGTTTAGGCAAACTTGCAGCCAGCGTCATGCGCGAACTGGGGAGTCAGCGCAAAACGCATCGCAGACAATGGGTTTTCCAGCGTTTTCTACCGGTTGATTGCCCCGGCGCGGTCAGCGACCGCCCCTGCATCCGCCCCCAGGTTTTTTTCGCAACAAAGCTGGAAACTTCGCTGCGAAGCGTTTATGACGCCTGCTGTCAGGCAATTGCCACAATCGGGGCAGAGGAAGCCAGCCGCATGCCGGGCATTGTCTTGTGCGCCTTGGCACGCCAGATATGTCCCCGGTTGACCACAGTTTCAAGCATGTTCCGGCGGCACCCGATTGCCGCCCGGACAGAGGAAAGGTTTCGTCCATGTTGTCTCACAAAACGCTGCTGGCAGGCATTTTTGCCGGTGCATTTGCGCTTGGCGCGGCCACCAGCTTCGCCCAGACCGCCGCACCCAAGCCCCCGGCCAAGCCAGCCGCCCCGGCGCCGGCGCCGGCACCCGCACCGGCTGCACCGGCACCCGCGCCCGCGCCTGCCGGTGCACCGGCACCCGCCGCCAACGGCCAGCCGCCCGGCCCGGTCAAGGTGGATCTGGTCGGCTTTGGCGACTGGATCAAGACCTGCGGCACCGATCAGGTCAACAAGAAGGAAATCTGCTTCGTCACCCACGAATATGGCACCCAGGGCGACCAGGGGCCGATTTTGGCGATGGCGGTTTACGAAATCAAGGGCGACAAGCAGCGCATCATCCGCCTGCTGCTCCCGCTCGGCTTTCTGATCCGCCCCGGCTTCAAGGTTGGCGTCGACAAGGGCGCGGAAATTGACGGCAAGTTTGATTTCTGCCTGCAAAATGGCTGCTTCACCGAAACCCTGCTGAACGAGGCGGCGTATGAGTCGATGCGCAAGGGCACCGCGCTGAACATTTCCGTGCAAAACCCGGCCAGCACCAATGTTACCTTCTCGGTGCCGCTGGTCGGCATTGCCAAAGCCATGGACGGGCCGGCGACTGACCCCAAAGTGCTGGAAGAACAGCAGAAGAAGGCGATCGAAGAGCAAAAGCGCCTGCAGCTCGAACTGGAAAAGAAGGCTGAGGAAGAGCGCAAGAAGCTCCAGGGTGGCGCAACTCCCGAAGCACCCAAGCAGTAGGCTCGCGACGGGTGAAGAAATTAGAGCGTGATGTGTTTTATCTGAATCACCCGCCACTTCCCTTCTCCCCCTGCGGGAGAAGGTGGCGCGAAGCGCCGGATGAGGGGTATGCGAAGCAGG
>JAYVYA010000484.1:0-2599 GCA_043784745.1 Hyphomicrobiales bacterium | reverse complement strand
ATCTGAAGGATTTGCTGCCATGACCCTGGTGCTGGAACTGCGCCATTTGCCCGAGCAGCGGCTCGACCTGTCGCCGCTGGTGCCGCACCTGCTGGCGGGCAAGAGCGAACGCGAGATTGCCGCGCTGGCGCTTGGCACCACCCGGCACGCCGTGACGGTGGGCGACATTTTTGCGCTGGACATGGGCACGCCCGACACGATCCGCTTCGAGGGCGGCTCGGAGCGGTTCGATGGCGTCGGGCAGGGCTTGCAAACCGGTGAAATTCATGTGGCGGGCGAGGTTGGTGCGCAGGCTGGCCGCGAAATGGCGGGCGGAAAACTGACGGTGCGCGGCAATGCTGGCCCCTGTGCCGGTTCCGGCATGTCCGGCGGGCGACTGGAAATTCACGGCGATTGCGGCGAGCGGCTCGGTGGCCCGCTGGCGGGTGAAATGGCGGGAATGAAGGGCGGCCTGATTCTCGTGCAGGGCGGGGCCGGCCCGCGCGCCGGGGACCGGATGCGGCGCGGCACCCTTATTATTGAAGGCGATGCCGGCGAATATGCCGGCAGCCGGATGATTGCGGGCACGCTGGTGGTGTGCGGCAAGGCGGGGGCCCTGCCCGGCTATCTGCAGCGGCGCGGCACGCTGGTGCTGGGCGCGGCGGCAGAGCTGTCACCGGGTTTTGTCGATTGCGGCGCGGCGGATCTGGTGTTTTTGCGGCTGTTTGCCCGCGTCCTGGCCGCCGAAAGCCATGCCGCCGCCAAACTCCTGCGCCAGCGCCTGACGCGCTTTGCCGGGGATATGGCGGTGCTGGGCAAGGGCGAGATATTTGTGGGGTGAGCGGGAACGCGACGGTTGCGTTCCGGAGGGGCCTTCACCGCAACGTGACTGGCCAGTGATGCGCCACCGGCGGTAGTCTGATGCCATCGAAATTCCGCTCCAAACCGGTTCCCCATGCGAAAACTTCTGTGCCTCGCCTTCGCCCTCAGCGCCCTCGCCGGTGCCGCCCAAGCCACGGAGGCCCGCAGCGTCATCGAGCTGTTCACCAGCCAGGGTTGCTCCTCCTGCCCGCCCGCCGATAAATTACTGGGCGAACTGGCGCGCGAGCCGTCCGTCATTGCCCTGTCCTTTGCAGTGGACTATTGGGATTATATTGGCTGGAAGGACACGCTCGCCTTGCCCGCCTGCACTGCCCGCCAGAAAGCTTATTCGGCTGCGCGCGGCGACGGGCAAGTCTATACTCCTCAGGCCGTGATTGACGGCGTGGTCCATGCCGTGGGCAGCGACAGTGCCGAAGTGCGCGCCGCCATGCAGACCGCCGCCGCCCGCCCCAACGTGCTGAATGTCAAGCTGTCGCTGACCGCCGCCGGTGGCACCGCCCATATTGACGTGCCCGCCGGGCAGGGCAGCGCCGGGCTGTGGCTGCTGCGCGTGACGCACTCGAAAGCGGTTGCCATCGGGCGCGGCGAGAATGCCGGGGCCAATGTCACCTACACCAATGTCGTGCGCGGCATGGTCAAGATCGGCGACTGGACTGGCGAGGCCAAAAGCTTTGACGTCAAGGAGCCGCTCGACAAGGAAAGCGATGGCTATGTCGTGCTGTTGCAGGCCGCACCGGGCGGACGTCCGGGGACGATTCTGGGTGCGGTAAAAAGCGCGGGGCTGTAACCGGCCGGACCGCGAACCTTCAGGTTCGCAGGATTTACACAGGCGAACCTGAAGGTTCGCGGTTTGGAGTTTCCCACCGCGCCACGCCCGCCCCCGCCATCGCCCGCGCTGCCTCGCCCACCAGCCGCCCGCCAATCCGGCGGCCCGCCGCAATTTCGGCCAGCGGCACGAGCACGAAGGCCCGGTTGAACATTTCGCGGTGCGGCAAATTCAGCAGGGGATCATCCAGCACCAGATCGCCGTAGAACAACAGGTCAATGTCAATCAGCCGTGGCCCCCAGTGTTCGGTTTTCACCCGGCCCATGTCTGCTTCAATCTTTTTGGCCAGCGCCAGCAATTCCAGCGGCGGTAATTGAGTGGTCACCAGCGCCGCTGCATTGGCGAAAAAGTCCTGGTCGATCTTGCCCCATGGTGCGGTGCGGTAGAGGCCGGACATGGCTTTGATCTTGACCAGCGCGCTGTCCGCCAGCCGCTGCATGGCTCCGGCAATATTGGCCGCCTTGTCGCCCATATTGCTGCCAAGGCTGAGGCCTGCTTCAAATCCTGGCATGGCTCACCGCCTCGAACACCTTGAACGCTGCGACATGCTCGGCCACGTCATGCACCCGGAAAATCTCGCCGCCCCGGGCCCGCGCTGCCAGATTGGCAGCAAGGGTGCCAATCAGCCTTTGATCAACGGCGGAGTTGAGAACTGCGCCCAGCAGCGACTTGCGCGAGACGCCGACCAGCATTGGCAGGCCGTAATCGGCAAAGGCGGGCAGGCCCTGCAAGGCCTGCAGGTTCTGGAGCTGGCTTTTGCCAAAGCCAATGCCGGGGTCCAGCATGATATGCCCTTTGGGGATGCCTTCGCGCGCCGCCAGTTCCAGCGAACGGTCAAAAAACCGGCGCATGTCGGCCAGAATATCCATCGCCGGATCGACCGACGCACAATTATGCATGATCACCACGCCC
>JAYVYA010000483.1:0-4386 GCA_043784745.1 Hyphomicrobiales bacterium | reverse complement strand
AGCCTGCTTCGCATACCCCTCATCCGGCGCTTCGCGCCACCTTCTCCCGCAGGGGGAGAAGGGAAGTGGCGGCTGATTCACAGAAAATGCATCATGCTCCAAGGCAAAGTGTGGCAAAATTGCAACGCTGACCGCAGGCTCTAAAATACCGCCGCACCATGGTCGGCCGTGCCCACCACAGCGCGGAAGGCGGCGAACAGGTCGCGGCCTATGCCGGTGTGGTGGTGCGACAAATCGGCTTTCACCGGCACGCGCGACGCCCATTCGGCTGCCTCCACCAGCACTTCCAGCGTGCCGGCCACAGCGTCAAGCCGGATCATGTCGCCCTCGCGCACTTGGGCAATTGGCCCGCCCTCGACCGCCTCGGGCGTCACATGGATCGCGGCGGGCACTTTGCCGGAGGCACCGGACATGCGGCCATCGGTGACCAGAGCCACTTTAAACCCCTTGTCCTGCAACACGCCGAGCGGCGGGGTCAGGCGGTGCAATTCGGGCATGCCATTGGCTTTTGGCCCCTGAAACCGCACCACGGCGACAAAATCCTGCGCCAGTTTTCCCGCTTTGAACGCCGCCTGCAATTCTTCCTGGCTGTGGAAGATTTTGGCGGGAGCCTCGATAATATGGCGCTTGGGATCGACGGCGGAGGTTTTGATCACCGCGCGGCCGAGCGAACCGTGCAGCATTTTCAGCCCGCCATCGGCCTGGAACGGGCGCGAAGCCGGGCGCAAAACCTTCTCGTCGCCGGATGCGAGGGGCGTGGGCTGGCGCGCCACCGTGCCGTTCTCGCCGATTTTCGCTTCCACGGTGTAATTGTCCAGCCCTTTGCCCCAGACCGTCTCGACATCCCCATGCAGCAGGCCTGCGCCCAGCAATTGCCGGATCAAATAGCCCATGCCGCCTGCGGCCTGAAAATGGTTCACATCGGCGAGGCCGTTGGGATAAATGCGCGCCAGCAGCGGCACCACTTCGGCCAGCTGCGAAAAGTCCTCCCAGGTCAGATGGATACCCGCCGCTTTTGCCATGGCAACAAGATGCAGGGTGTGGTTGGTGGAGCCGCCGGTGGCAAGCAGGCCAACCACGCCATTGACGATGGCGCGCTCGTCAATCATCCGGCCAATGGGCGTATATTCATTTCCCAGAGCCGTAATCGCCAGCGCGCGTCTCGCCGCCTCGCCTGTCAGCGCATCGCGCAGCGGGGTGTTGGGGTTGACGAAGCTGGAGCCAGGCGTGTGCAGGCCCATGATTTCCATCAGCATCTGGTTGGAATTGGCGGTTCCGTAGAACGTGCAGGTGCCCGGCCCGTGGTAGGATTTGGACTCCGATTCCAGCAGCGTCTCGCGCCCGACCTTGCCCTCGGCATAGAGCTGGCGGGTTTTGGCTTTCTCGTCATTTGGCAGGCCTGTGGTCATTGGCCCTGCCGGGATGAACACAGCCGGAAGGTGGCCGAAGGACAGCGCGCCAATGACCAGCCCCGGCACAATCTTGTCGCAGACCCCCAGAAACACCGCCGCATCAAACATCTGGTGCGACAGGGCGATGGCGGTGGACATGGCAATCACGTCCCGCGAGAACAGCGACAATTCCATCCCCGCCTCACCCTGCGTCACGCCGTCACACATGGCGGGGACCCCGCCTGCCACCTGAGCGACACCGCCGACGGCCCGCGCGGCAGCGCGGATCAGGTCCGGAAAGCGCTCATAAGGATGGTGGGCCGAGAGCATGTCATTATAGGAAGTGACAATGCCAAGGTTGGGCACTACGTCCGCTGACAGCTTGGCCTTGTCCGCCGGACCGCAGGCAGCAAAACCATGCGCCAGATTGGCGCAGCCAAGGTGTCCCCGGCGCGGCCCCTTTTGCGATGCTGCGGCAATGCCATCCAGATAGCGCGCGCGGCTGTCATGGCTGCGGCGGGCGATAGCCTGCGTGACTTCCCCGATGCGGGCGTGCAGATTCATGACGGCGGTTCCTTGAAGGCGAGGAGATTGCCCCTCTTAGGCTTATGAGACCGCTACGGCAAAGGGTTTCCCATCCCCATTGGACGCGTCCGCCCCCCCCGGCTACAAGCTGGGTCCACTCAGCCAAGGCCCGCCCATGCCCCTCACCCGTGAAATCAAAGGCTTCATCCTCACCGGCATCCTCGCCGCCCTCACCCATTACGGCATGCTGGTCGCTCTGAAGGAGAGCTTTGGCTGGGGCGCGGTGCCGGCGACGCTGGCGGGCTATCTGGCGGGGGGCGTGGTGTCCTACATCCTCAACCGCACCCACACTTTTGCCAGCCAGCGCAACCATGCAGAAACCGTCTGGCGTTTTGCCGCTGTCGCGGGCACCGGCTTCGGCCTCACATGGATTTTTATGTATTTGCTGGTCGATCGGCTCGGCTGGCACTATCTGCTGTCGCAACTTCTCACCACCGGCATTGTGCTGGTCTGGAGCTTTCTGGCCAACAAGTTCTGGACGTTTGGCGCGCCCGCCCCGCCATGAAAAAGGGGCCGCGACTGGCGCGGCCCCTGTTCCATCCGGCCAGTGGCCGCACCCTCAATCGTGCTAGTGGCCGTGGTTTTCCCCGTCTTCGTCCTCGTCTTCCATTTCCGGCGCTTCGAGGCAGATTTCGGGGATGATCCCGGTCTTGATGTCGTCGTTGGCTTCGCCATACCAGAGGCAATGCACGCCCTCTGGTGAAACGCCGGTGACCACCATGGCCGGGCCGCCGGACTTGATCTGAACGAGTTCGCCTGTCTTGAATGTCATGGTGCTGGTTCCTGTTTGAAAGATACGAAGCTTTGGCATGCCTCCATGACAGGGCCATTTCGGTTATGTGGCAAAGCTGTCATGGCCATAGCACCATTGGCGGCATCGACGACAGGATCGATTCGACATTGCCGCCGGTTTTCAGGCCAAAGATCGTGCCCCGGTCATACAGCAGGTTGAATTCCACATAGCGCCCGCGCCGGATCAATTGCTCGCGCCGTTCCGCCTCCGTCCACGGTGCGGCCATGTTGCGGGCGACAAGTAGCGGGTAAATGTCCAGAAACGCCTCGCCGACATCGCGCGTAAAGGCGAAATCGGCGTCCCAGCCGCCGCCGTCAACCGCCTCGCTATCCTGGTAATCATAGAAAATTCCGCCGATGCCGCGCGGCTCGTTGCGGTGCACAAGATGGAAATATTCCTCGCACCATTTCTTGTAGCGGGCATAGGGGGCGATGGCCGCGTGCCGGTCGCAGGCACCCTGCATCGCGGCGTGGAAATCCGCACTGTCGGCATCCTCCTGCACCCGGCGGCGGTCCAGCACCGGCGTCAAGTCGGCCCCGCCGCCGAACCACGCCTTGCTGGTGACGACAAAGCGCGTGTTCATGTGCACTGCGGGGATATTCGGGTTCCACGGATGGGCGATCAGCGAAATGCCGGAAGCCCAGAAGCGCGGGTCTTCGCTCGCGCCGGGAATTTGCTTGGCAAATTCCGGCGCAAACGTGCCAAACACGGTGGAGGAATGCACGCCTGCCTTCTCGAACACCCGTCCGTGCAGCATGGCCATCCGCCCGCCGCCGCCCGGCTCGCCGGAATGGTCGGTACGTTGCCACGGCTTTCGTGCAAACCGGCCCGGGCCAGCAGCTTGCGGCGCAAACGGCCCGGCGGCCTCCGCCTCCAGCTTTTCCAGCGCGGCAATGATCCTGTCCTGCAAAGCCTCGAACCAGGCGCGGGCAGCGGCCTTGCGGCCTTCAATCTCGTTCATCACTCATCCCTGTGTCCGGCATCTGCGTGCACTTGCCGCAGGGCTTCGCCAATCACCATGAAAGCCGCCACCGCCACATTGAGCGAACGCATCGGCGGGCGCATCACAATCCGGATTTCGGCATCTGCCCGGCTGTGCACCTCGTCGGGCACACCCGCCGATTCGCGCCCGACCATGATAATATCGCCGGGATGGAAGCGGAAACCGCAATAATCAGCTTGCGCTTTGGTGGACAGCAGCACGAGCCGGTGGCCGCCTTGCGCCAGCCGCATCGCCGCCCGCCATTCCTCGAATGCGCGGAACGAGATGTGCCGCTCAATGTGGACCGCATCCAGATAATCCATCCCCGCGCGGCGGAAGTGCCGGTCGGACACGGGAAAGCCTGCTGGTTCAATAATCGCGGCACCGATGCCAAGGCAGGCACAGGCCCGCAGCATCGTGCCGGCATTTTGCGGAATATCTGGCTGGTACAGCGCCAGACGCAGGCTATGACTGCCAGGGCGCGCCATGTTCGGGGATTGCATCTGATTTTGGTTCCGCTCACTCTGGACAAGCATGGGCAAGGATGCCAAACAGCGCAACAGAAAAACAATGTTGCATACTTGGTGTTTGCGCGGACACACTCGGCAAGCAGTGGCGTTGCGTCGCATTGTCCC
>JAYVYA010000482.1:0-9169 GCA_043784745.1 Hyphomicrobiales bacterium | reverse complement strand
CCCGCAGCGGCCCACCCCGATCTGTGTGCTGACGTTCCAGTTCCTGAGCCTGATTCAACAGGCGCCGTGCATCGGCCAGAAATTCGGCACCTTGCGGCGCCCTTGTGCGCCAGTCTTGGCGCGTGCGGTGCAAACCAGCCTGATGTCAGATGTTGCCGTGCGCTGGCGCGGCGCCGCATTCTTTTCGTGAGACGGATCGTCACCGAAGGCGGAGACAGGCTCTTGGCTGGCTCCGTGAGCGGCGGGATGCCGTCGCAAGTAGAGCCGGGGCGGCGATGGTCGCCTCACTCCTAAGCAAGTTTAGAGGCCTGCAACAATGTTTGCCTTCTCGTCTTAGACTTGACGACGACAATTGACCTTTGGTTTTGAAAAACAGTACTCATGCGCTGCTGACCTCAATAGCAGACGCCGCTTGGGTAGAGCGCGGCAAAACGGGCGGCTATCCTGTAGCGCCTCCCGGTCGAGGCCTATCCTTTTAAGTCAGGTGACCCCTAAAGGTGATATCGTTGACAATTCGAGGCCCGCTGTAGGTGGATAATTTTTCGGGTCAACAAAGATTGCCGCCGCCAACTTGTTTTTCCGGGGTGGACACTGACCGACACGCAAGCGCGAAAAAAGCGTGAAGGAGCAACCTGAGTCCCAGGGAAAAGAGTCTCCCGGTCTGAATGAAAATGACAGGCCGCAGATCGGGGGGAGCTGCCCGCGCAAACTACCAAGCGACATCGCGGTTCAGCGATGTGCCCTCCGCAAATGCGTGGACCAATTCGCAACAATTGCACAAGCCGCAGTATTGCTGGCGTCGCCAGAGTTTGTTGGCCTTCTGCCTGACGCCGCCGCGCGCGGAATCGCGGCACCCGCGACGGGCGGGGTGCCCGACACAAAAATGTCAAAATTCGATCATGCGCCTGTTGCCTTGCTCCTCTAGCTGATGCGGCTGGAAGAGGGGTGACATGCACAAAAATGTTCTTCTTGTTGTTGTCGATCAGTGGCGCGCCGATTTCGTGCCGCATGTTTTGCGCGCAAATGGCGACAAGGCATTTCTGTCCACGCCCAATCTGGACCGGCTTTGCGCCGAGGGCGTGACCTTCGCCAACCATGTCACCACCGCCGTGCCCTGCGGTCCGGCGCGCGCCAGCCTGCTGACCGGGCTGTATCTTATGAACCATCGCGCTGCGCAAAATACGGTGCCGCTGGACCAGCGCCATTTCACGCTGGCCAAGGCTTTGCGCCAGCTTGGCTATGACCCCGCGCTGATTGGCTATACCACCACCGTGCCCGATCCGCGCAGCACCTCGGTGAATGATCCGCGTTTCCAGGTGCTGGGCGACATCATGGACGGGTTCCGTTCGGTCGGCGCGTTCGAACCCAGCATGGACGGCTATTTCGGCTGGGTGGCGCATCACGGTTTTGCCCTGCCGCCACGGCGCGAGGATATCTGGCTGCCCGATGGCATCGACAGCGTGCCCGGCGCCACGAACCGCCCGTCGCGCATCCCGAAAGAGTTTTCGGATACGGCTTTTTTCACCGAACGCGCCTTGTCCTATCTCAAGGGCCGCAATGGCAAGCCGTTTTTCCTGCACCTGGGCTATTACCGCCCGCACCCGCCGTTCGTCGCGCCTGCCCCCTATCACAACATGTTTGCAGCCGCCGACATGCCACCGCCAGTCCGTGCGGGAGACTGGCACGACGAGGCGAGGCAGCACGCCTTGCTGAAATTCTATCTCGAAAGCACAGCCAAGGGTTCGTTTTTCGAAGGCGCGGAAGGCGAGGGCCATAGCCTGTCGGAAGCCGAAGTGATGCAGATGCGCGCCACCTATTGCGGGCTGATCCGCGAAATCGACGACCAGCTTGGCCGGGTGTTCGCCTATCTCGACCAAACCAATCAATGGGAGGACACGCTGGTAATTTTCACCAGCGACCACGGCGAGCAGCTTGGCGACCATCACCTGCTCGGCAAAATCGGCTATTTCAGCGAAAGTTTCCGCATTCCGCTGGTCATCAAGGACAGCGCCCGTGGCGAAGCACGCGGACAGATCGTCGAGGCTTTCACCGAAAGCGTCGATGTCCTGCCCACAATCGTCGATTGGCTGGGCGGCGAGCCGCCGCGCGCCTGCGATGGCCGCTCGCTATTGCCATTCGCGCGGGGCGAGACGCCGCCGGACTGGCGCACGGAACTGCATTACGAATATGATTTCCGTGATGTGCATTATTCGCCGGCGGAAACCGGCACCGGCGTTGCCATGGATCATGCCAGCCTCTGCGTCGTGCAGGACGCGCATTACAAATATGTGCATTTCGCGGCACTTCCGCCACTGTTCTTCGACCTTGCCAAAGACCCGCACGAATTCGTCAACCTGGCGGATGATCCGGCCTATGGCGAACTTGTGCGTCTCTATGCGCAAAAAATGCTGTCGTGGCGGCTGCAACATGCCGAGCGCACGCTGACGCATTACCGCACCACCCCCGGCGGACTCGAAATACGCAGCGACGGTGGCGCGCCAGTCAAACTCCGGGCTCCGCTTTTGGCCTGAACATCCGCTTTTACCCCCCGACAGGAGACTAAAATGACCAGTTTCACCCGACGCAGCGCGCTTGTTTCAGGCACAGCGGCCACATCCCTGCTGATCCTGCCGCGTTTTGCCATCGCGCAGGCCGACAACCGGCCCTCCATCACCATCGCCGTGCAAAAAGTGTCCAACTCCAATACGCTCGACCCGCTGCGCGAGCAGTCAAATGTCGGCGAGCGCATTTTTTCAACCATCTGGGAGGGCCTGATTGGCCGCGACCTGCTCAATGGCCTGAAACCCGTTGCGCAACTGGCCACCGCATGGCGGCGCATCGACGATGCGACCGTCGAATGCGATCTGCGCCAGGGCGTCAAATTTCACAATGGCGACGAAATGACAGCAGAGGATATCGCCTTCACTTTCGGGCCGGACCGGATGTTTGGCGACACCAAGCCTTCGGCCAATCCAAAGACGCTGCCCTACAGCGAGCGCATTCCAGGCCTTGGCACCAAGGAAGTTCCGCCTGAAGTCAATGCCGTGGCGCGCCGTTCATGGCCCAATCTCGTCAAGGTGGAAATTGTCGATAAATACAAGGTGCGCTTCATTAACGGCTCGCCCGATGTGACGCTGGAAGGACGCATCCAGCGCAATGGCAGCGAGATCATGAACCGCCGCGCATTTTCCGAATCGGCCTCCTACCTCGCCTGGGCCCGCAAGCCCGTCACCACCGGCCCCTATAAAATCGTCGAGTTCAAGCCCGATGTGTCGCTGACGCTGGAAGCGCATGATGAATATTGGGGCGGCCGCCCGCCGGTCAAGCGCATCCGTTTTGTTGAAATCCCCGAGGTTTCGGCGCGCATCAACGGGTTGCTGGCGGGGGAATTCCAGTTCGCCTGCGATATTCCGCCCGACCAGATCTCGCAGATCGAGAAGAACCCGGCTTTCGAAGTGCTGGGCGGCACCATCCTCAACCATCGCGAGACGGTATTCGACAAGAATTTTCCGGCTCTGGCCGATCCCAGGGTGCGGCGCGCCTTTACCCATTCCATCGACCGGCAGGCGATCGTCGATTCGCTCTGGGCTGGCCGCACCGTGGTGCCCAAAGGCCTGCAATGGGATTATTACGGCGACATGTTCATCGCCGACTGGAGCGTCCCTGCCTTTGATCCGGAACTGGCGCGCAAGCTCCTGAAAGAGGCCAATTACAAGGGCGATCCGATCCCCTACCGCCTGCTCAACAATTATTATACCAACCAGAACGCGACCGCGCAGGTTCTGGTTGAAATGTGGAAATCGGTTGGCCTGAACGTCGAAATCAACACCAAGGAAAACTGGGCCCAGATCATGGAGCCGGCGCCGAGCCGCGCGGTGCGCGACTGGTCCAATTCCGCGCCGTTCAATGATCCGGTGGCCTCGCTGGTCAATTCGCACGGCCCCAACGGCCAGCAGCAGCAGATTGGCGAATGGACCAATGTTGAGTTCAATACGCTGTCCAGCGAGCTTGAAACCTCGACCGACCGGGCCCGCCGCAAGGTCGTATTTCGCCGCATGCTGGAAATCGCCGAACGCGAAGACCCTGCCTATACCGTGCTGCACCAGAACGCGGTCTTCACCGCCAAGCCCAAGGCGATCAAATGGAAAAGCGCGCCGGCCTTTGCAATGGAATTCCGGGCCGGGAATTTTTCGCTTTGAAAGTCTGAACGGAAGCGATGAAAGGCGCGGGCAGTGTCATGCCCGCGTCGCCATTCAGGCGTAGCCAATCCGTTGAGCCACCGGACCCGATGCCATGCAGAAAACCCCGCTTTTCGAAATCAGTGATCTCAAGGTCGCCTTCAACGGGCGGGCAGCGCTGCATGGCGTCGATTTTTCCATTGCGCGCGGCGAGGCCGTCGGGCTGGTGGGCGAATCCGGTTGCGGCAAGTCGGTGACATGGCTGGCCAGCCTCGGGCTGCTGCCCGGCAAGGCGCGGGCCACCGGCTCGGTCAAGCTAGATGGCGTGGAATTGCTTGGCGCGCCGCAAAAAAGGCTCGACGCGGCCCGCGGTCGGCGCGTGGCGATGATTTTCCAGGACCCGTCCAGTTCGCTCAACCCGGTGCTGCGCATTGGCGACCAGATCGGCGAGGCTTTGGCCCTGCATCGCGGCCTGGCGGGCAGCGCCCGCCGCGCCGAGGCCAGGCGCCTGCTCGACACGATGGGCATGCCCGACAGCGTCAATCGCCTCAATGCCTATCCGCATGAATTGTCGGGCGGGCAAAACCAGCGGGTGATGATTGCAATGGCGCTGGCTGGCCAGCCCGACCTGCTGGTCGCGGACGAGCCGACCACGGCGCTGGATGCGACGGTGCAAGCGCAAATCCTGGCATTGATCGACGATTTGCGGCGCGATACCGGCATGGCGCTGGTGCTGATCAGCCATGATCTGGGCGTGGTTGCCCAGACCTGCGACCGCATCTGCGTGATGTATGCCGGGCGGGTGATCGAGGCTGCGCCTACCGACGCGCTTTTCGACGACCCGCGCCACCCCTATGCCAGGGGCCTGATCGCCGCCTTGCCTGAAATCGACGGTCCGCGCCGCAGGCTGGATCCGGTGCCGGGCAATGTGCCCCAACCCTGGAATTTGCCGACAGGCTGCGCCTTTGCACCCCGCTGCGAGCGTGCCACCAATTTGTGCCGCTCGGTTTCGCCAGCTTTCGCGCGGCTGCCGGAAGCGGGCCGCAGCGTCGCGTGCCATCACCCGGAATGGGCCAGCTGCGCGCCTGCGAGAAACGCGGCGTGACCCGCCCCCTGCTTCAGCTCGAGGCTGCATCCCGCCGCTATGTCTCGCGCGGCGGCTTTCTGGCAAAACCTGTTGCCGTGCAGGCTGTTGCGGGCGTTTCGCTGCAGATTGCGCGAGGCGAAACCCTCGGCCTTGTCGGCGAATCCGGCTGCGGCAAATCCACCACCGGGCGGCTGGCGCTGGGACTGGAACGGCCCGACAGCGGCGACATATTGTTCGATGGCAAATCGATTGTCGGCTTGCCGTTGGCGCAATGGCGGCAATTGCGCCAGCGCATGCAGCTTGTGTATCAAGATCCGCTCGGCGCGCTCGACCGCCGTCTCGTCGCCGCGCAGCAGATTGGCGAACCGCTGGACATCCACAGCCTGGGCGGCAAGTCGGAGCGCTTGGCCCGCGTCGCGGACCTGATGCAATCGGTGGGCCTGGGTTCCGACCATGGCCAGCGTTTTCCGCATGAATTGTCGGGGGGTCAGCGCCAGCGCGTCATCATCGCCCGCGCGCTGGCCAGCGGCCCGGACCTGCTGGTCTGCGATGAGGCGGTTGCGGCGCTTGACGTGTCGATCCAGGCGCAGGTGGTGAATTTGCTGATGGAGCTGCAGGCCCGGCTCGGCCTGTCGATGCTGTTCATCAGCCACGATCTGAAGGTGGTCCGTCAAATCAGCCACCGCATCGCGGTCATGTATCTGGGCCAGATTGTCGAAACCGGCAGCGCCGACGATTTGTTTGCCGACCCCCAGCACCCCTATACGCGGGCCCTCGTGGCTGCCTTGCCATCGTCCCGGCGGCGCGGCCAAAAACAGGTGCTGCTTGAGGGCGAGCCGCCCAATCCGGCGGCGCGGCCATCGGGGTGCGCGTTTCATCCGCGTTGTGCATTCGTCATGGCCCGCTGCCGTGTCGAGCCTCCGCTTTTGACGCTGCGCAGCGGGCAGCGATTTGTGTCTTGCCACCTCGACGCCTCCAGCCACACCGGAGCGCAAGCGGCATGATTCATTTTCTGCTGTCGCGCGTCGGCCGGGCGCTGCTGACGCTGTTTTTGGTGATGACTTTCACCTTCATCGTGCTGCGCATGTCGGGCGATCCGGCTGTGATGATCATGAGCCCGGACGCGCCGCCCGAAGCCATTGCCGCGTTTCGCAAAAGCTGGGGGCTGGACCAGCCGCTGTGGCTGCAATACCTGCATTATTTCAGCGCCGTGCTGCAAGGCGAACTCGGACGCTCGATGCGCGATGGCCGCCCGGCGCTTACGGTCGTGATGGAGCGCATTCCTGCGACGCTGATGCTGACAGTGCCGGCCCTGTTCCTGAAAATCGGGCTTGGCATACCCTCCGGCGTCTATGCCGCCCTGCATCGCAACAGCTGGATCGACCGGCTGGTGATGTCGCTGGCCGTGGTTGGCTTCACCGTGCCAAGCTTCGTGCTGGGGCTGGTGCTGGTGCTGGTTTTCTCGGTTTGGCTTGGTTGGCTGCCGACATCGGGGCAGGGCGGGTGGCAGCATATCGTCTTGCCGGCGGTGACGCTGGGCCTTGGCGGAGCCGCCATTCTCGCCCGCTTCACCCGCAGCGCCATGCTGGACGTGCTGGGCCAGCCCTATATCCGCGCGGCCAGCGCCAAGGGCCTCGCCTGGGCGCGCGTCGTGCGTCGCCATGCCGTGCCCAATGCGGCTCTGCCGACAGTTACCGTGCTTGGCTTCATGGTTGGCACGCTGATCGCCGGGGCGGTGGTGGTCGAAAGCGTCTTTGCCTGGCCCGGCGTCGGACGGCTGCTGGTGGTGGGCGTCGCCAACCGGGATCTGGCGGTGGTGCAATGCATCCTGCTGCTGGTGGCAATCACTATGGTCACAGCCAATCTTCTGGTTGACCTTGCCTATGGCGTTTTGGACCCGCGCATTCGCTCGATACAGGCAAAGGCCAATCAATGACCGATGTTGCCGGGATTTTGCAGACGGTCGGCGCAGGCGCGGCAGAGACAAGCCACGCGCCACGCAAAAAACCGTCCATTGCGGTGCTGATAGCCATGCTCTGGCTTGCGGCCATGCTGGCGCTGGCCTTGTCGTCGCCGCTGATCGCGCCCTATTCCTTCACCGCGCTTGATCTGAAAGCGCGGCTGGCGCTGCCGTTCAGCGCCCGGCACTGGCTCGGCACCGACGAGCTAGGCCGCGATGTGCTGTCGCGGCTGCTGATGTCCATCCGGATTTCCCTGCTGATCGCCTTCGGCGCCACTGCGATTTCAGCAACGCTGGGCACATCTCTTGGTTTTCTTGCAGCGCATTTTCGCGGGTTTGTCGAACAGGCCGTGCTGATCCTTGCCGATTTTCAGGCCAGCATTCCTTTCCTGATATTCGCGCTCGCCGTTTTGGCATTCTTTGGCAATGACTTGTTCCTTTTTGTCGGCCTCATGGGCCTCTACGGCTGGGAGCGCTATGCCCGCATTGCCCGCGGCCTCGCCATTTCAGCCAATGCGCAGGGCTATGCCAGCGCGGTGCGCCAGCTTGGGGCGAGGCCGTTGCGGATTTATCTCGTGCATATCCTGCCCAATATCGCATCGACGCTGATTGTGTCGGTGACATTGGTATTTCCCGAAATCATCCTGCTGGAAAGCGGCCTGTCGTTTCTCGGCCTCGGCGTGCAGCCGCCTCTCACCAGCCTGGGCAATATGGTCGGCTATGGCCGCGAATACCTGACCAGCGCGCCATGGATTTTGCTGTCGCCATCGCTGGCCATCGTGGTCACCACATTGTCGATCAGCATTTTGGGCGACTGGCTGCGCGACTGGCTGGACCCGACTTTGCAATAGCTGTCGGGATCAAGCCCCATGCTTTTCCAAAAACGCCGCGATGTCCAGCAGGCGAAAATCCGCCAAAGCGCGGCCAATCCCGTCGTGGCTCCAGTCCCACCAGGCCAGTTCTTGCAGGCGGGCGGCAATCTTCGCGTCAAAACGCCACCGCACCAGGCGCGCCGGATTGCCCGCCACAATGGCATAGGGGGCCACATCCCTTGCGACGATGGCACCAGCGCCAATCACCGCCCCGGTGCCGATGGTCCTGCCTGGCAGGACAATGGCACCATGGCCTATCCAGACGTCGTGGCCAACAGTGACCTTTTGGGCGCGCCGCCAGTCGAAAAACGCGGCATCATCGTCCGCCCCATCGAAATATGCTGCGGAGCGATAGGTGAAATGCGCCTGGCTGGCCCGCTGCATCGGGTGGTTGCCGGGGTTGATGCGGGTATGCGAGGCAATCGAGCAGAATTTGCCGATGGCCGCATGAATGATTTCGCTGTCATTCACAACATAGGAATAGTCGCCAAGAGTGCTGTCGCGGAATGACGTGCGGGGGCCGATTTCCGTATAGCGGCCAAGGCAGGCGTCGCGCACGCTGGCGGTGGCATCGATCAGCGGCTCGGGTCCAAGTTTTTTCTGCGCCATAGTCGGACCGGGTCTGCCTGATTGCAACATCCTGCCCTCGTTCCAGCCCGGCATGACGGCCTTGTGACGGTTTGCGCCAATGTGCAAGGCCGCGCCGTCATCAAACTTTCGCGCGGACCCGCTAGCCAGCCGTCAAGTGGCCAGAGGCGGATGATCTTATGCTGGTGATCGAGGGTTTAACGCGGCGATTTGGTGTCAAGGCGGCGGTTGACAATGTCAGCCTGGCAATTGAGCCGGGAGCATTTGTTGGAATCATCGGTCGTTCCGGTGCCGGCAAATCGACCTTGCTGCGCATGATCAACCGGTTGCAGGAGCCCTCCAGCGGCTCGGTGCATTTCGGCGCGCTCGACATAACCGGGTTGTCCGGCCAGGCCCTGCGCGACTGGCGGGCCCGCTGCGCCATGATTTTCCAGCAATTCAACTTGGTGGGGCGGCTGGATGTGCTGACCAATGTCCTGACCGG
>JAYVYA010000481.1:0-2354 GCA_043784745.1 Hyphomicrobiales bacterium | reverse complement strand
GTGATTGCGGCGGATGATCTGGATGATGCGGCGCAGAAGGTGGTGAGCGCGGTGAGGAAGGGGCGGGGGTAGGGGATCAAATGAATCAGACCCTCAAAGCTGTCATTATTGAAGTGACCGGCGGAAACATCCGCAATCATCACATCAATCTTCGGGGAGCGTTTGGTTTGTTCCCGGGCGACGCTTTCGGCGGCGCCAGCGAAGACGCGTCAGCAACTCCGATCTCACTGCGCGTCGGCGCGGAAACCGTCATGACCGATATAGATGAAACCAAGGCTATCTTCAGAAAACGCGGCATAATCCGCCGATTTTTTGAAGCTGAAGGCGTAGTGGAAGGAGATCTGTTGATGGTCGAGCGCATCGACCCGAGGACGTACTGCCTTTCCAAGGTTTCGAAGCGCGTGTTCAACAATTACCTCTAGTCTTCAAAAGGCAACCCATGTCCATTCTCATCACCCGCGAAACCCGCGTCATCACCCAAGGCTTTACTGGCAAAAACGGCACGTTCCATTCCGAGCAGGCTTTGGCTTACGGCACCAGAATGGTCGGCGGCACGTCGCCCGGCAAAGGCGGGGCCACGCATCTGGGCCTGCCGGTGTTTGACACCGTGGCTGAAGCCAAGCATGTGACCCATGCCGACGCCTCCGTCATCTACGTTCCGCCGCCCGGTGCGGCGGATGCGATTTGCGAGGCGATTGACGCGGAAATTCCGCTGATTGTCTGCATCACCGAGGGCATTCCGGTGCAGGATATGATCCGCGTCAAGCGCTCGCTCTCCGGCTCCAAATCCCGCCTGATCGGCCCCAATTGCCCCGGCGTGATGACGGCGGGCGAATGCAAGATCGGCATCATGCCCGGCAATATTTTCAAAGCCGGTTCGGTCGGCATTGTCTCGCGCTCGGGAACTTTGACCTACGAGGCGGTGTTCCAGACCACGCAGGTCGGCGTGGGCCAGACCACCGCCGTCGGCATTGGCGGCGATCCGGTCAAGGGCACCGAATTTATCGACATGCTGGAAATGTTCCTGGCGGACCCGCATACGCACTCTATCATCATGATTGGCGAAATCGGCGGCTCGGCGGAGGAAGATGCGGCGCAGTTCATTGCCGACGAAGCCAGGCGCGGGCGGAAAAAGCCGATGGTCGGCTTCATTGCCGGCCGCACCGCCCCGCCCGGCCGCCGCATGGGCCATGCCGGTGCGATCATTTCGGGCGGCAAGGGCGGTGCGGAAGACAAGATTGCCGCGATGGAAGCCGCCGGTATCCACGTCTCGCCAAGCCCTGCGCGCCTTGGAAAGACCTTGGTTGATGTATTGAAGGGCTGAGGAGCGGCAAATGGGTTTGAACCACGCTGAACTGACACTGACCAACCCCGCCCGCCCGGAGCTGTCCGGCATGTCGGTGCGGGCCATGGCCGATACCGGTGCCGTCCACCTGTGCATACCCCTCCATGTCGCCCTGCAACTGCAGCGCGGCGAACTGGAAAAACGCGAAGTGACGCTGGCTGATGGCGGCAAGCAAGTTGTATCCTACGTGGGGCCGATACTGGTGCGTTTTACCAACCGCTCCTGCTTTACCGGCGCGATGGTGCTGGGCGATGAAGTTCTGCTCGGTGCCATACCGATGGAAGATATGGACCTCGTCCTGCGCCCGGCCACACAAGACGTATCTGCCAATCCCAAAAGCCCCAACATGCCAGCCTCGGTTGCCAAAGGCTTCCGATCCAGTTTCTGACCAACCGGACCACCCGCTATGAACCAGCACGACCGCACAGGCTTCCCCGCCGACACATCCTTCCTCAACGGGGCCAACGCCGCCTATATCGAGGATTTGCAGGCCCGCTACGAGGCTGACCCCGCCTCGGTCGATACCCAGTGGCAGAGCTATTTCGCGGCGCTGGACGACGCGCCCGCCGATGTCGCGCAAGTCGCCAAAGGCCCGTCGTGGGAAAAAGCCAACTGGCCGATCCATGCCAATGGCGAAATGGTCTCGGTGCTGGATGGCAATTGGGGTGTGTCGGAAAAAATCCTGACGGACAAGATCAAGGCGAAAGCCGATGCCGGGCAAATGCCGGCGCAGGTCGCAAAAGGCATTTCCGCTGCCGATTTGCAGCAGGCCACGCGTGATTCCGTCCGCGCCATCATGATGATCCGCGCCTACCGGATGCGCGGGCATTTGCATGCCCAACTCGACCCCCTCGGGCTTGAAGCCCGGCGCGACCACGAGGAGCTGCACCCCTCCAGCTACGGCTTTGTCGAGGCGGATTACGACCGCAAAATATTCATCGACATGGTGCTGGGGCTGGAATACGCCACGATTTTCGAAATGCTCGCCATCCTGCGCCGGACCTATTGC
>JAYVYA010000480.1:0-5429 GCA_043784745.1 Hyphomicrobiales bacterium | reverse complement strand
AAAAAGCCGGAATGGATAGCGGTGGCCCAAATAACGCGCTTGCCGAAATCCGCTCACCCGCTACACTGGCGGCATGAAAATTATCCATGCCCTTGCGCTCCTTTTCACCCTCCTTGCAACAGCTGCCCCGGCGGCCAGCCTTGCGATCTTTGACTTTGAGCTGATCGATACCAGCCTCGACGGACAGTTCAAGGGGCCGCAGAAGGCGGAGCAGGACCGGCTGGCGGGGCTGGCGGTGCTTGTGCGCGAAAAGCTGGCGGCAGCCGGGCGCTACGAGATTGTCGATGTCGCCCCGGTGCGGGCGCGTGCCAGGGCGGCCAATTTGCAAAGCTGCGGCCAGTGCGACGCGGCGCTGGCGCGGGAGATTGGCGCTGAGCTTTCCATGACCGGCACAGTGCAAAAAGTGTCAAACCTGATCCTCAACATCAACATCTACATCCGCGATGCCAAATCGGGGGAAATGCGCGATGTCATGAGTGTCGACATTCGCGGCAATACCGACGAATCGTGGTCGCACGGCATTAACTGGCTGCTGCGCAACAAGCTCCTGCCCCCGCCTGAAAGCCCCAAGCCATGAGCCTGATGCTGGCCAGCGTCACCAATGCAGCCGAGGCCGCTATGGCGATGGCGGGCGGAGCCGACATTGTTGACCTGAAGGACCCTGCGAAGGGCGCGCTGGGGGCTTTGCCAGTGGCGGATGTGGCAGCGATTGTGGCGACCGGGCGCGGAACAAGCCCGTTTTCAGCCGTTACCGGTGATCTGCCGATGCAGCCCGCGCTGATTGTGGAAGCGGCTTCGGCCATGGCCGCGACGGGCGTTGATTTTGTCAAGATTGGTCTTTTCCCCGACCCCGCCACCGTTGACTGCATCAAGGCTTTGGCCCCGCTTGCCGGCAAAACCGCGCTGGTGGGGGTGCTGTTTGCCGATCTCGAGCCGGATTTTGGGCTGGTAGCGCTGATGGCAGCCAGCGGTTTCAAGGGGGCGATGCTGGATACGGCGCGCAAGGGCGGGGGGCGGCTGCTGCAACATCTCGGCATGCCCGCCCTGACGCATTTCACTGCCCTGTGCCGCCAGCATGGTCTGCTCAGCGGCCTCGCCGGGTCACTGGAGGCCCCCGACGTGCCGCGCCTGCTGGCAGCCGCGCCTGATTATCTCGGCTTTCGCGGCGCATTGTGCCGCAAGCACGACCGCAATGCGGGGCTGGATGCGCAGGCGTTTGCACTGATCCGCGCCCTGATCCCGAGCGCGAAAACCGCCCCGCTGGCCGGACCGGGCAAGGTGGACTGGCGGCTACTGTCGGCCCGCGGCTACAGCCGCGACCATGAGACCCGTGGTTTGGCCGCCGACCGGATTTTTGTGCGGGATCTAGTGCTGCCCGTGCATGTGGGTGCCTATGATTTCGAGCATGACATTGTCCAGAACGTGCGCTTCAATATTGATGCCGAGGTGCGGCGCGCGGCGCAGGGCGGCGACGACATGCGCGATGTCGTCTCCTACGATCTGATCCGCGATGCCGTGCAGATGGTTTTGTCGCGCGGCCATTTCGCCATGGTCGAGACGCTGGCGGAAGAAATTTCGCAGGCCTTGCTGAAAGATGCCCGGATTTTGAAAACCCGGGTTCGGGTGGAAAAGCTCGACGTGATTAAAGGCTCGGTCGGCGTCGAAATCCAGCGCGAACGGGCGCAGCGCAACGCCGGCATGCAGGAGCTCTTTCCCGGCCACGCTGGCGGCAACACGCCGTGAAGCCACTTGTGCCGGGCGTGCTGGTGGTAAAACTGGGCGGCAGTCTGGCTGGCAGTGCCGAACTCACGGGCTGGTTGCGGGCCTTGGACGCGGCGGCAATGCCTTGGGTGATTGTGCCGGGCGGCGGGCCGTTTGCTGATGCGGTGCGGCTGGCGCAAGCCAAAATCGGCTTTGATGATGTTGCCGCGCATGAAATGGCGATGCTGGCGATGCAGCAATATGGCGTGGCGCTGGCGAGCCTTTGCGCACGCGCCGTGCTGGCTGCCAGCGAGGCGGAAATCGCTGCGGCCTTTGCGCGCGGTCGGCTCCCGGTCTGGACCCCCGGCGCGATGGCGCTGGCGGCACCTGATATTCCGGCCAGTTGGGACATCACCTCCGACAGTCTGGCGGCCTGGCTGGCGGGGCGGATCGGAGCAAAGCATCTGCTGCTGGTCAAGCAGGTCAACCCCGCCTCCACCCGGCTGGCTGACCTGACCCTGGCGCAAACGCTTGATCCGGCCTTTGGCGGCTTCCTCGCCCGCTCCGGCGTCCCGGCCTCGGTCGCTGGCCCGGCGGACCTGCCGGGTGCGGCGCAAGCGCTCGCCAGCGGCAATGTACCGGGCATGCCAATCGCGCTTTCCTGATAACCCGATATGGCGTAACCAGATTTCCATGGCAAAAGTCCTCACCCCCCGCTGGGCCTGGGCCCTGACCGGCTCCGGCCATTTCTTTACCGAATGCCTCGCCCTGATCCGCGAGCTGGAGCATGTCGACCTGTTTGTCAGCAAGGCGGCGGCGGAAGTGGTGAAGCAATACAAGCAGGATCTGAGCCTGCCCAAAACCGCGCGGCTGTATCACGACACGACCGCCAGCGCCGTGCCGGTCGGCAATTTTTATTACGGCGTCTATCACACGCTGGTGCTGGCCCCGGCCACGTCCAACACGGTGGCCAAATGCGTGTTGGGCATTTCCGATTCCTTGCCCAGCAATGTCTTCGCCCAGGGCGGCAAATGCCGGGTGCCCGCGATCGTCTTTGCCTGCGATACCGCGCCCGAGCTCGTAACCCGCGCGCCCGCCGGCTTGGTCACTGTCTATCCGCGCGCGATTGACCTGGAAAACACCGAAAAACTGAAGGCGTTTGAAGCAACGCAAGTGGTGGAATCGCTCGCCCGGCTGGAGGCGGCGCTGGCGGCGCGGCGGGCGGAACTGGCGGGCCATGGCTGAGCGCTGGCTTTTCCTCACCGGGCACCTCGCCCTGCCCCGGCTAACGAAAGTGCTGGCCGGGCTGGCGGATTTGCCGTTTGAGCCGGTGGTGCTCGATATTGGCGTCAAAGTGGCCGCGCTGATGACGCAGGCGATTCTGCTGCGCCGCCTGCCCCGGCCGGTTGGCGCAACAAAAGTGATTGTGCCGGGCCGCTGCCGGGCGGACCTTGCCGCGCTGGCAGCTGAATTTGGCGTGCCATTTGAACGGGGGCCGGACGAAATCAGCGATTTGCCGGCCTGGCTCGGGCGCGGCGGGCAAAAGCGCGACCTTTCCCGCCATGACATCCGGATTTTTGCCGAGATTGTCGATGCCAGCATCATGGACATCGAGACCCTGCTGGCCCGCGCGGAAAAAATGCGGGCGGCGGGGGCGGATGTGATTGACCTCGGCTGCCTGCCCGACACGCCGTTTCCGCATCTGGAAGCCAGCATTGCGGCCTTGCAGCGGGCGGGGCTGAGGGTGAGCGTGGACAGCGCCAGCCGCGAAGAATTGCGCCGCGCGGCGCTGGCAGGGGCGAACTATCTGCTGAGCCTGACGGAGGAGACGCTGGATATTGCCGTGGGCACAAGGGCGGTGCCGGTGCTGATCCCGGCCCGGCACGGTGATCTGGCCTCGCTGGTGCGGGCGGCAGAAAAGGCGCAGGGAATGGGCCTTGCCTGCATTCTCGACCCCATTCTCGACCCCGTGCACTTTGGCTTCACCGCCTCGCTGGAGCGCTATGCCGGGTTGCGGCGGCGGCTGCCGGAAGCCGAAATCATGATGGGTACCGGCAATCTGACGGAACTGACCGAGGCGGATTCAGGCGGCGTGACCGCGATGCTGACGGGGATATGCTCGGAACTGGCGATCCGCAACGTGCTGGTAGTGCATGTCAGCCCGCACACACGCCGCACGATTGAGGAGCATGATGCCGCCCGCCGCCTGATGTTTGCCGCGCGCGGCGATGCCAGCCTGCCCAAGGGCTATGACGCGGGACTGGTGCAAATGCATGACATTGCGCCCTTTGCCGCCACTCCAGAAGAGATCGGCGATCTTGTCGCGCAAGTCCGCGATGCCAATTTCCGTATTGAGGTGGCGCAGGACGGCATCCACATTTTCAACCGCCATGGCCACCAGCGCTCGGGCGAGGCTTTCCCGCTATATCCCGGGCTAGGGGTGGAAAAGGATGGCGGCCACGCCTTCTACCTTGGGGCAGAATTGATGAAAGCCGAAATCGCCCACCGCCTTGGCAAGCGCTATGCGCAGGACGAGCCTTTGGACTGGGGTGCCGGGGCGGACCGCCCGGAAGAGGACCGCACGCGGCTGAAGGAAATGGGCCACACCCTGCGCGGCGTCAAACCGGAACCGGAAAACTGACATGCCGATGATCCGCGAGTGCATCGTCACCACCGTCAGCGCAGCGGGCCGCGTGCATATTGCACCGCTGGGGCTGATTGCGGAGGGGGACGGCTGGATCATCGCGCCATTCCGCCCCTCGGCGACGCTGGACAATCTCGATGCCGTGCCGCACGCCGTCGCCAGTTTTGTGGTTGACGCACGCGTATTTGCAGGCTGCCTCACCGGACGCAAGCACTGGCAGCTGGTGGCAACCGCTGGCCCAGTGCCAAGGCTGGCGGCGGCGCTGGCCCATGCCGAGCTTGACGTGGCCAGCGTCACGCAACATGTGCAGCGCCCGCGATTCCATTGCCGTGTGGCGCGCGAGGTGGCGCACGCCCCCTTCAAGGGCATGAACCGCGCCCAGAACGCCGTGCTCGAATGCGCCATCCTCGTCAGCCGCCTGCATATGCTGCCCAGAGAGAAGGTGATGGCGGAGATTGGGTATCTGGAGATTGCGGTGTCGAAGACGGCGGGGGCGGAGGAGGCTGAGGCTTGGGAATGGCTGATGGAGAAGGTGACGGGTTTTTACGGGGCGGGGTGAGGGGTGCGTGATGACCATCAAGGTGAGTTGCGAAATTTAGTTTATGTGGGATGGAAACAGGGGAGAGGCGTCCGGGCTCTATCTGGACGATCATTCATAGAGCTGAGGTGCAATATGCTCACCACAAAACGCCAACCGGTCAGTGTTGGCGAAATTTTGTTTGAAGAATTCATGGTGCCCCTTGGCTTGACACAGGCGGCATTGGCGGACGCGATGGGCGTCCCGCGCAAGCACGTCAACGAACTATGCAACCAGCGACGAGCCGTTACCGCACCAACCGCCTTAATTCTGGCGCGGGTATTCGGAAACTCTGCTGACTTCTGGCTTAACGTGCAACGGCGCAGTGATATCTGGGCTGCGATAAATTCGCCCCGGCAGATGGCGCGGATTCAGAGGTCGCGGCCCTTGAACGTAGCGGCGTGATTAGAGCATGATGAACCGGGATTGAGCGGCTTTTTCCTTGTATCTGGACAAGGGGCCAATTGTGTTTGCAATTGGCTTGCGCGGGGCCGGTGGCCACCGGCC
>JAYVYA010000479.1:0-9548 GCA_043784745.1 Hyphomicrobiales bacterium | reverse complement strand
TTCCGCCGTCAGCGCCACCGAGCGCCGCCCGGCCAGCGTGGCATGCTCGCGCGTCAGCGGTATTTCGGCGACATGCGGATCGTGGAAATCCACCGCTGTGCCGCGCTCCAGCAGCCGCTCCAGAATGACAAGGCCGGGGCTTTCGCGGGTGTCGGAGACGTTTTTCTTGTAGGCGACGCCGATCACCAGCACCTTCGCCCGCGACAGCGCCACGCCGGCGCGGCGGTCCAGCTCTTCGGCCAGCCTGTCCATCACATAGCGCGGCATTTGGCCGTTAATTTCGCCCGCAAGCTCGATAAAGCGGGTGTTGATGCCAAACACTTTGGCCCGCCACGTCAGGTAATAGGGGTCAATGGGGATGCAATGACCGCCAAGCCCGGGACCTGGATAGAACGGCATGAAGCCGAACGGCTTGGTCGCCGCCGCATCAATCACTTCAAAAATGTCGATGCCCATCGCCGAATAAATCATCTTCAGTTCGTTGACGAGAGCGATGTTCACCGCCCGGAAAACGTTTTCGGTGATCTTCACCGCTTCGGCTGTTGCCAGCGAAGATACCGGCACAATCTTCGCGGCCCAGCTGCTGTAGAAGGCGCTGGCCAGTTCCAGTGCCAACGGCCCGTCGCCACCCACCACTTTGGGGATCGTGCGGGTCGAATGCTGGGCATTGCCGGGGTCTTCGCGCTCGGGCGAGAAGGCGAGGAAAAAATCAGTGCCTGATTTCAGCCCGCCGCGCTCCAGCACCGGGCGGCACAATTCGGCGGTGGTGCCGGGATAGGTGGTGGACTCCAGCACGATCAATTGTCCGGACCGCAGCCGCGCCGCAATCGCTTCGGTCGTGACTACGACATAGCTCAGGTCGGGTTCATGGTGCTTGCCCAGCGGGGTCGGCACGCAGATCAGCACCACGTCGGGCTCATCCAGTCGCGCCAGATCGGTGGTCGCCTCAAACAGGTGCGCCTGGCGGGCGGAGGCAATCGCGGCATCGGCAATATGGTCCAGCGGGCTGTGACCCCCGTTCAGGCTGGCGACATGGCGGGTGTTTATGTCAAAGCCGATCACCCGGAAGCCCGCCGCGACACAGGCCAGCATCAGGGGCAGTCCGACATAGCCCAGGCCAATAATCCCCACCACAAGGCTGCGGTCCGTCACCTTGCCCAGAAAATTCCGGCTGTGCTGTGTTTTTGGCTGCAAAGCTTTGGTCATCACGTCTCGCATTTCGTCCCTGTGCATCTTATCTGGAAGCCATAGTCGCAGCGGGCCTGTCATGGCAAGTTGCGCACGGAACTGGAAAGATACTTTGGAACCGAGCCTGTTCAGATATGCGTGGCACCACAGCAAGCGGGAACAATTCCTTGTTTTCGGGCTGATTCTGCTGTCGCTGCCGTTCAACTGGATTTCGTTCGAAATCCCCAAGCGAATCGTTAACGATGCCATCCAGGGCCGGGCCTTCAAGGACGGCCAGGGCACTGCACGGCTGTTTGGATGGGTCTGGTCGCTGCCTGATTTTATCGGCGGCGGCACATTGTTCAACCTGCCGGGAATTGATCTGACGCAGATCAATTATCTCTTCACCCTCAGTGCCCTGTTCCTGCTGTTTGTGCTGATCAACGGCTGGTTCAAATATGCCGTCAACATCCGCAAGGGCATTCTTGGCGAGCGGATGCTGCGGCGGCTGCGGTTTGACCTGTTCCAGCAATTGATGCGCTTCCGCCCGGAGGATATGCGGGCGGTAAAGCCCGCCGAGGTCGCCAGCATGATCAAGGACGAAGTCGACCCGATCGGCGGGTTTATCGGCGACGCCTTCATTCAGCCGGTGTTTCTGGCGACGCAGGCGATCACGCCGCTGCTGTTCATCTTTTTCCAAAATATCATGCTGGGTGTGGTGGCACTGGCGATTGTGCTGGTGCAGGGCATTGTTATCCCGCGCCTGCGGGTCGAGCAATTGCGGCTTGCCCGCCAGCGGCAATTGCTGTCGCGCCAGCTGGCGGGCCGCATTGGCGATATTGTCGAGGGCGCGCCGGTGATCCACGCCCATAATACCATAGCCTATAATGGTGCGGAAATTGGCAACCGGCTCGGCACTCTCTACACCATCCGGGTGGACCTGTTCCGGCGAAAATTTTCGGTCAAATATCTCAACAACCTTCTGGCGCAGATCACGCCATTCTTTTTCTACGCCATTGGCGGCTATTTCGCGTTGAAAAAGCAGCTCGATATTGGCCAGCTCGTTGCTGTCATCGCCGCCTACCGCGACCTGCCGCCGCCCATCAAGGACCTGATTGACTGGGATCAGGAGCGCAACGATGTCACCATCAAATACGAGCAGGTGGTGGCGCAATTCTCGCCGGCCAAACTGCTGCCGCAGGAGGCGGAGCTGCAATCATCTCCCGGCCCGGCAGACATTGCCATTCAGGGCCTGCGGGTGACGGACGGGCGCGGCAACCTGCTGCTCGACCGGCTGTCAGCGACCCTGCTCAAGGGCACCCATATTGCCATCGCCGGGCGCGGCCCGGCAGCCGATACCTTTATGAAAGTGCTCGGGCGGCAGATATCGGATTATCAGGGCCGCGTCGAGATCGGCGGGCAAAACATCGCTGCCATGGCCGAGGCCAGCTTTGCCGCCCGCCTCGCCTATGTCGGGCCGGACGCGCCACTGGCGCAAGGCTCCATCCGCGACAACATCGTGGTGTCGCTGCAGCGGGCAGTGCCGACCAGCGGCAATGACAACGTGCCCCCCAACCTGCCGGCCAAGGAGCGCCTGCGGCTCGAAGAGGCGCGGCGCACCGGCAATCCGCTGGCCGCCGAAAATGCCGACTGGGTGGATTATGCCGCAGCCGGTGCCAGCGGACCAGACGGGCTGGACGATGCCATCCGCGCAACGCTGGAAACGCTCGGCAGCGATACGGATATCTACCGCCTCGGCATTTTTGGCCTGCTGGGTGAAAAGGTCGCGCCGGAAGTGGCCGAACAATTTGTCGAGGCGCGCCGCGTCATGCGCGCCCGGATGGACCTCGACCATCTGAACCGCCTGGTCGAGCCGTTTGACCCCAGCCTCTATAACAATGCCAGCACCATTGCCGAGAACCTGTTGTTTGGCGTGCCGCGCGGGGAGACACTGGCCACCGGCAATCTGGCCCAGGACCCATATGTGCGCTCCATCCTGCGCAGCGAGGCGCTTGCCCAGCCCCTGGCCGAGATGGGCCTGAGAATTGCGCGCTGGACGGTAGACACGTTTGGCGCGCTGAAAACCATGCCCAAGCTGGCCGACCGGTTTGCCCTGTTCAACGACGAAGATCCAGAAAGCCTGTCCAGGCTGGTGAATGCGATTGATACCAGAAGCGGGCTGGAATTTGCGCCCGATGACATCCGCAACCGCCTGATATCCTTTGCCTTGCTCTACATTGAGCCGCAGCACCGGCTCGGCCTGCTGGACGTGGATTTCAAGGCCAGGGTGGTGCGCGCCAGAGACAGCTTCAAGCGGTTTTTGCCGCGCGATTATCAGGATGCCATCGAATTCTACCATCCCGACCGCTTCAACCATTCCGCCCCCATTCTGGACAATTTACTGTTTGGCCGTGTTGCGGCGGGCGTCGGCAATGCGGAAAAGCGCATCGCCAGCCTGTGCCAGGTGGTGCTGCGCCAGCAGGGGCTGGACCGGACGCTGTTCCGCATCGGCCTGGACCGGCCGGTTGGCCTGCGCGGGCGCTATGTAACGCCCCGGCTGCGCAGCCTGATCGACATTTCCCGCTCGCTGATCCGCCGTCCGGATATTCTGGTGCTGGATAATCCTCTGGGCGGGATGCCGGCCCCCGAAGCGATTGACATTTTGACGCGGATACGCGCCAGCATGCAAGGCCGGTTGCTGGTGGCCACTTTGCCTGAAACGATGGACCCCGGCGAATTTGACCGGGTCATCACCTTTGCGGGCACGGCGATGAGCGCGGATGCGGCGGGCGGAGTACCGCAGGACGAAACCAGGTTGGCCATACCCGCCGAATGAACCGAGACGACAGGAGGCGAATGTGCTCGAATTTGAATGCAAAAACCTGCAGAAAGTGCCCCTGTTCAAGAATATTGACGCAAAAGCGCTGCAATTGATCGCGTTTGCAGCGAGCCGCGTCAGCTTTCAGCCTGGGGAGGCGGTGTTTGAGCGCGGCGGTGCCAGCGATGCGATTTATATTGTGGTGGACGGGGAGGTCGACAGCTTCACTTACAGCGAAGATGGAACTGAACGGCAGCTTGCGCGGTTTGGACCTGGCCGCAGCTTTGGCGAAACCAGCGTGCTGAACGATGTCAACCGCTTCATCACCGTCCGCGCCCATACCAGCGCCATGCTGCTGCAAATCAGCAAACCGGATTTTCTTGAACTCATGCGGGAAATCCCGCAATTCTCGCTGGCCGTCGCGCGGGATCTCGCCCGCCGCCTCGAAATCATGATTGACAAACATGCCTCGCAACCACCGGCTTGAGGCACAGGAAACCAGCAATGGCCGCCAAAGGTAAACTCCAGGACGATGAAGACGCCGCGCCCCGCCAGAAATATGTCTGGGAACGGGAACTCAGGCTGTGGAGCGGGCTGGTGCTGATGGTGTTTGTCACCATGCATCTGGCCAACCATGCCCTGGTGATTTTCGGCCTCCCCATCGCGGAGGCAGCGCAGGACTGGCGGCTGGAGCTGTGGCGCTCGTTGCCCGGCACCGTGCTGCTCTATGGCGCGGGGCTGGTGCACATGCTGCTGGCGCTGAAGCGCGCCGCCAATCGCCGGACCATCCGCATGCCATGGGATGAAGCGTTGCAACTGGCGCTTGGGTTGCTCATTCCGCTGTTCCTGATCGGCCATATCGCCGGCACGCGGATCAGCTCGTCGATGTTTGATATCAACGAAAGCTACACCCGCATCCTGCCGCGCCTGTGGGAATTTCGCGCCCTGGGGCAAACCTTGCTGGTGATCCTCACCTGGAGCCATGGCTGCCTCGGGCTGTATCATGCGTGGCGCTGGAAGCCCTGGTTCCGGCGCTGGAGAACGGCGGGGCTGGTGCTGGCGGCGCTGCTGCCGGTGCTCGCCCTGGCTGGATTTGTCGTCGGCGCGCGCGAGGCTGTCGCCCTGCATCTGGCACCGGAAATTATGCCGATTGGCGGGTCGATCGTGGTGAGCAATGCCAGCCAGGCCCTGTTCGCCGGCTTTCTGGCCATTCTGGCGGCGCTGGTGCTGTTTGTCGTGCTGCGCGTGCTGGCGCGCCACAAGCACGGGCTGGTCACGCTGAAATATGTGGGCCATGGCGCGGTGCGGGTGCCGCGCGGCACCGTCGTGCTGGATGCCAGCCGCGTCAACAAGATTCCCCACCCCTCGCGGTGCGGCGGGCGGGCCCGCTGCGCGACCTGCCGGGTGCTGATCGTCGCTTCCGATTCAGAATTGCCGCCGCCCGGCAAGGCCGAGGCCAGCCTGCTGGAACGTATCTCGGCCCCGGCAAATGTGCGCCTGGCCTGCCAGCTGCATGCGGGCTGCGACATGACGGTGCAGGTGCTGCTGCCGTTTCTGGCCAGGACCGCAGGCCCTGATACGCATGAAGACGCCTTCCGCTGGGGAGTCAGCCACGAAATCACGGTGCTGTTTGTCAACATGCGGGCCTTCAACCTGATGGCGCAACGGCAATTCCCGCAAGATCTGGTGATCCTGATCAACCGCTTTACCGCTGAAATGACCCAGGCGGTGGAAGCGCATGGCGGGCGGGTCAATACCTATCTGGCCGACGGGCTGATGGCGGTGTTTGGCCTTGATGGCAAAGCCGGGGCTGGCAGCAAACAGGCGATAGCCTGCGCCCGCGACATGCTGAAAACCACCAAAATCCTGGATGCAGAGTTGGCGGGCACCCTGTCCATCCCCATCCGCATCGGCATTGGCATCCATACGGGGCCAGCCGTTGTCGCCCGCTTTGGTGATCCCGAACGCGGCCAGATGATCAGCGCCCTCGGCGAAACCGTTTCCATCGCTGACCGGCTGGAACATGCCACCAAGCAATTGCTTGCCGACTGCCTGATCTCGCAGGAAACGCTGACGGCCTCCGGCTTGCGCCTCGCCAATTCCAGTCCGCGTGAAATTGTCATGCCGAACCGCGATTTGCCCGTCACCGCCTTCGCCCTGCTTGAGGCGGCGGCAGCGGCCGAGCCGGTCTGATATGTGCCAAATGGCACATTGGATGGATTAATCCGGCCCCCGCCCAAACGAATGTTTGACTGGCTGTCACAGTCATTTGATAATGATTGTCGAAAGAAGATGATCAGTCCGGCCGGCAGGAATCGCCGGCCAAAGCTGCCCCAAAAAATTCGAGAGTCCGCCTTGATCGAGCCAGCGCCCGCGATGCAGCCCACCAGCGAGACCGATCTGCTGACGATTGAAGACTTGCGCGTCTCGTTCATGCTGCAAACCGGGGCCGACAAGCACTGGACCGAAGTGGTCAAGGGCGTGTCGCTGCGGCTCAAGCGCGGGCGCACGCTGGCGCTGGTGGGCGAGTCTGGCTCCGGCAAATCCGTCATTTCGCAGGCGGTGATGGGCATTCTCCCGCGCAATGGCAAAATTTCCGGCGGGCGCGTCCTGTTCGCCGACAAATCCGAGACGCCGGGCCAGCCGGACCCGCCGGTGCTGGACCTGGCCCAGATGGACCGGGATGATCCGGCCTTCCGTGCCCTGCGCGGGGACCGTATCGGCATGATTTTCCAGGAGCCGATGTCCTCGCTGTCGCCCGTCCACAGCATTGGCAACCAGATTGCCGAATCGGTGCGCCTGCACCGCCCGGATTTTCGCGGCAAGGAACGCGCCAAGACCGAGAACATGCTGGGCCTTGTCGGTTTCCGCAACCCGCATGCCGCCTTTGACCAATTTTCGTTTGAGCTGTCCGGCGGCCTGCGCCAGCGCGCCATGCTGGCCATGGCGCTGATCTGCAACCCGGCCCTGCTGATCGCCGATGAGCCGACCACGGCGCTGGATGTGACCGTGCAGGCGCAAATCCTCAAGCTGATGCTGGATTTGCAGCGCGAGATTGGCATGAGCATGCTGCTCATCACCCATGATCTGGGCGTGGTCGCCAACGTCGCCAATGATGTGGCGGTGATTTACCACGGCCAGATCATGGAGGCGGGCACGGTGGAGGATATTTTCCGCAGCCCGGCACACCCCTATGTCAAGGCCCTGATGAAGGCGACACCGCATTTTGATATGGCGGATGGCGAGCGGCTGGTGTCGCTGCGCGAGGTCAAGCGCAGCCTCGGCACCATGGCGGGTGTAGCGGCGAGGCCGAAGCTGGAGGCAAGCGCCACACCGCTGATCAGCGTCCGCAATCTGAAAAAATCCTATGGCAGGGTGGAAGCGGGCTGGCTCCGCAGCGCCCAGCCCGGGTTTGTCGCGGTGGACAATGTCAGCTTTGACATTGCGCGCGGCGAATGCCTCGGCCTGGTTGGCGAAAGCGGCTGCGGCAAGACAACGGTCAGCAAAATCCTGATGCGGGCGATTACGCCCGATTCAGGCTCGGTCACTTATGACGACGGTGCAACGCAAACCGAAGTGCTGGACTTGCAGGGCCGGGACCTCAGGCATTTCCGCCAGCGCATCCAGATGATTTTTCAAGACCCGGTGTCGTCGCTGTCGCCGCGCATGACCGTCGCCAACATCCTGCGCGAGCCGCTGGACATCCAGAACATTGGCGAGCCTGGCAACAGACTGGACCGGGTGCGGGAATTGCTGACGGCGGTCGGCCTTGATCCGCGCTTTCTCAACCGCTATCCGCACAGCTTTTCGGGTGGCCAGCGCCAGCGCATCGGCATTGCCCGGGCTTTGGCCCTGCAACCCGATTTGATTGTCTGCGACGAGGCAGTCTCGGCGCTGGATGTGTCGGTGCAGGCGCAGGTGCTGAACCTGCTGAAAGATTTGCAGGCGGATCTGGGCCTCACCTACCTGTTCATCTCGCACAACCTCGCCGTCGTGGGCTATATCGCCGACCGGATTGCGGTGATGGCGCGCGGCAAAATTGTCGAAATCGCCCCCCGGCATGTGCTGTTCCGCCAACCGGCACATCCCTATACCAAAATCCTGCTGAAATCCGTGCCTTTCACCGATCTGGACCAGCCGCTGGACCTGGAGGCGACCACGCGGATGAGCCCGTCCGATCCCGCTTTCTGGCCCAAAGCATTCCAGCCCGATGCCAGCGGCGGCGGACTGGAATTGCTTGATCTTGGCAATGGCCACCAGGTGCTTGCAAACGCATTGATTGACCAGCGGGAGCTTGTGGCATGAAAATCTTCCGCGCCCTCGGCCTGCTCGCCGCTTTGATGCCTGGCGGCGCTTTTGCCCAGAATGCAGCCGTCCCGGCCATGCTGGAAACGCCGATGCTGGCCGACCGGGTCAAGGCCGGCACATTGCCGCCCGTGGCGGAGCGCATTCCGCAACATCCGTGGATTACCGACCCAACCCGCATCGGGCGCGAAATTGGCAAGCCCGGCGGCATGCTGCGCCTGCTGGTGGGCGACCAGCGTGACCTGAAGATGGTGACGCTCTACGGCTATACCCGGCTGATGGTCTATGATGAAAACCTGAAACTGCATCCCGACCTGCTCGAATCCTGCGACGTAACAGAGGGCCGGATTTTCACCCTGCACCTGCGCCCCGGCCACAAATGGTCGGACGGGCAACCCTTCACGTCGGAAGATTTCCGCTATTACTGGGAAGATGTCGTCAACAACAAGAAGCTCTACCCCGACGGCCTGCCGCAGCAATTGCTGGCGAACGACAAGCCGCCGAAATTCGAAGTCATCGATGCAACCACCATCCGCTACAGCTGGGATGTGCCCAACCCCGCTTTCCTGCCCGCCATGGCCAGTGCGCAGCCGCTCTACCTGCACATGCCCGCCCATTACCTCAAGCAATTCCACGACCGCTATGCCGACAAGGCGGCGCTGGCGGCGGTGGTGAAGGAGGCCAAGGTCAAGGACTGGGGCTCGCTGCACGAGCGCAAGTCGCGCGCCTACCGGCAGGAGAATCCGGATTTGCCGACGCTGGATGGATGGTGGAACCGCACCAAACCGCCGTCCGAATATTTCGTGTTCGAGCGCAATCCGTTCTACCACCGCATTGACGCGCAGGGCCATCAATTGCCCTATATCGACAAAATCCGCCTGCAAACCGCTACCGGCTCGCTGGTTGCGGCCAAGGCCAGCAGCGGCGAGAGTGACTTGCAGGCGCAATTCATCCGCTTTGACGCCTATACGTTTTTGAAAGAGGCGGAGAAGCGCAGCAATTTTCAGGTGCGGCTGTGGAGCCGGGGCGAGGGGGCCTATGCCTCGCTCATGCCCAATCTCAATACCAAAGACCCGGTCTGGCGCGAGCTGTTGGCTGATCTGCGTTTCCGCCGCGCGCTGTCGATTGGCATTGACCGGCATGATATCAACCGGGTGATTTTCTTTGGCCTCGCCAAGGAGAGTGCCAACACGGTCATTCCACTCAGCCCCCTCTTCCGCCCCGAACTGCAAGCCGCCTGGACCAAGTTTGATCCGGA
>JAYVYA010000478.1:0-6576 GCA_043784745.1 Hyphomicrobiales bacterium | reverse complement strand
CCCTGCGCCGCGCCCAGCCGACTGACATACCAGATGACGTTCTGCTGTTCGACAACAGCAACTTGGCGCTGATGATCAACAAGATCGAGAATGAAGGCGACTGGCCGCGGTTTAACGCCTTGCTGAAGCGATTCTTCCCCCGCTTCGAGCGAATGACTACACGCACAGCAGGCAATACCATCCAGTTCTACCTCTGGGAAACCGGATTTTCTTCCCCTATCTCCCCCAGCCGCATGTCCGACGGCACTTTGCGCTTCATCGCCATCCTCGCCACCCTGCTAACCCCGGAACCGCCACCGCTGATCTGCATCGAAGAACCGGAACTCGGGATGCACCCGGACGCCATGTCAATCATGGGTGACCTGCTGGTGGAGGCTTCGGAGCGTATGCAGATTATTGTAACGACGCATTCGGATGCGCTGGTGTCGGCGCTCACGCAATATCCTGAGTCCATCCTCATTTGCGAGCGGGTCGGCGGTGGCACCCAAATCCGGCGGCTGGAGGCGGAAAAACTGAAGGAATGGCTAAAGGAATACACACTGGGCGACCTCTGGCGCATGGGGCACCTTGGAGCCAACCTGTGAAGCGCATAGCAATAATTGCGGAAGGCGGCGGGAAGGGTACGGGCACCCAAAGCATATTGAAAAATGGCATGAACCAGTTTTTCCGGGCCATTTCGGAACAAGCGCGCGACAATGGATTTCAATTGAAGCTGGCGGTTTGCGGTTCCCGAAACAAGACGTTCAGGGATTTCCATATCGCCTTGAAAGACACGAACAACAGCCACGTATTTTTGCTGGTTGATTCCGACGGCCCCATCAACAAGGGCCGCCTTGACTATCTCGCGGAAACCGCCGGCTTCAAAAACCTCTCCGGCGCGGAAGAACATTTCATCCACTTAATGATCCAGACCATGGAGGTTTGGATCATGGCGGATGGAAATGCGTTGGCCGTTTATTACGGCCAGCAATTTGCCCGAAATGCGCTACCAAAAGCCGGAAATTTGGAGACAATTGCCAAATCGGATCTAGACGCCTGCTTCAAAAGAGCCATCGCCCAAACCCGCAAACCGGAATACGACAAAATCCATGATGCTGCGGCTTTGCTTTCCCGCATCAACCCCGCCATTGTCCAGTCCCGCTGCCCCTCCGCCCGCCGCTTCTTCGAGGAAGTCACGAAAGCCATCACTGCCTGAACCCCTTGCATCCACCCCTCTCCTCCCCATATCCTCCAACACAACAGGTGCCCGTCCGGGGCCTGACCACCGAAGTGCCTCAAGGGCTTCGCCATGACGCGTATGACGACTTTGAATTCGCCGTTTATGCTGGGGTTTGACGAGATTGAGCGGGCGCTGGATCGCGTGGCGCGTGGCGGCACCGAAGGCTACCCCCCTTATAATATCGAGCGCCTGCCGCGCGAGGATTGTGCGCCGGAGCGGTTGCGGATTACACTGGCGGTGGCCGGTTTTACGCGGGACCAGCTCGACATCACGCTGGAGGAAAGCCAGCTGGTGATCCGGGGGCGGCAGATTGATGACAAATCCCGCCAGTATTTGCATCGCGGCATTGCCGCCCGGCAATTCCAGCGCTGTTTTTTGCTGGCCGAGGGCATGCGGGTGCTGGGGGCGGACCTGATCAACGGCCTTTTGTGTGTCGATCTGGTGCGGCCGGAACCAGAGCGCGTTGTGCAACGTATAAACATTTTGGTGCGAGACTGAAAGTTCGCGCCCGCTGCGGGTTTTTCAAAACCGCGAACAAGGAGTGACGATGATGGAAAATGTGACCAAAACACTGACTGGCTCGCCCATGACAATGGAACAATTTGCCCATCTCGGCGGTGGCCATGTGGCCTATGTCAAGCCGATGCGCTCGGATGATGTCTCCCGCCTGTTCCCCCAGGCACCGGCGATCCAGCCTGGCCTGCAATTGTTTGCGCTGCTGGCTGCGGACGGCACGCCGATCATGCTGACCGATTCGCGCGATGCGGCAATTGCCAATGCGTGGGAGCACGAACTGCACACGGTGAGCCTGCACTAGCGTGCCCGCCGCCACCCGTGTCAAGATTTGCGGCGTGAATTCGCCTCAAGTGCTGCGCGCCACGATTGATGCGGGCGCGGACATGGCTGGCTTCGTGTTTTTTGCGAAGAGCCCGCGAAACCTTAGCCTGGAGCAGGCGCGCGCGCTTGGCACCATGGCTGCGGGCAAGATCATCAAGGTGGCGCTGGTGGTTGACGCGCCCGATGTGGTGATTTCGGCGATCGTCGAAGCCTTGCAGCCGGACTGGCTGCAATTGCATGGCAGGGAAACTTCAGGCAGAATAACCGAAATTCAGGCAAGGTTTGGATTGCCCGTGATGAAAGCCATTGGCATTTCGGCGCGCGTTGATCTGGAGCGTGGCTTTGGGGACAGCGCGAGCGCCGATCAATGGCTGTTTGATGCAAAGCCGCCAAAACACGCGGTGCTGCCCGGCGGCAATGGCGTGGCTTTCAACTGGACAATATTATCCGGGATGAAGCTGGACAAGCCGTGGATGCTCTCGGGTGGGCTTGATGCTGAAAATGTTGCCAGTGCCATTGCTTTGGCCGACGCACCAGGAGTCGATGTATCTTCAGGAGTGGAAAGCGCTCCGGGACTGAAGGATCCGACAAAAATTGCCGCTTTTGTCGCGAATGCGAGGCGACCGCTTGTAGTGCGTATGAAGGCCTAGACTCGCTGCCTACCGGGGGGCTCGTTTGGCAAGAACGCGCTGCAGGGTTCGCCGGTGCATGTTCAGCCTGCGCGCGGTTTCCGACACATTTCGACCGCACAATTCGTAGATCCGCTGGATATGTTCCCAACGCACCCGGTCTGCAGACATCGGATTTTCAGGAACATCAGCCTTGCCGGCCCCTGTTGCCATCAACGCAGCAATAATTTCATCAGCATCGGCTGGTTTGGCCAGATAGTCAAAAGCGCCGAGCTTTACGGCTGTGACTGCCGTCATGATATTGCCGTAGCCCGTCAGAATGATTCCCCGGGCTTCCGGGCGCTTCGATTTGAGTTCCGACATCACGTCCAGCCCATTGCCGTCGGCGAGACGCATGTCGATAACGGCATAGGCCGGGGCGTGCTGGGCAATCGCGGCAAGCCCGGCGGCAACTGTATCGGCAATCGAGACAACGAAACCGCGCGCTTCCATGGCGCGCTGTAACCTTGTGAGGAACGGGCGATCATCATCCACCAGCAGCAAGGAGCGGTCAGCGGGATCGCAAATCGCTAACGCTGCTGGCCGATCGCCTGTAATGTCTGACCTCGAAATTTCGGCCATCAATTTTCTGATCCATCGAGGAAAACGGTGCGCGTCCGCATGACGGTCAACGCCCGCCAGTTGCAGATATTGTGCGCGAAGTTGAAATGTATAGTGGCAATGTTTGGCGGAGGACACAAATATTGTCATACTTGCGGCGGCTCCAGAATTTTTCTGGGCCATTTGATGGTGACGATGGCTCCCGTAGCGGGTGAACTGGCATTGGCGGTGACAACGCTGGCACCCGAGCGCTCCAGCAATGTTTTGGCGATGAACAGACCGAGGCCGAGGCCAGCGCCTTCCTCGTTTTTGGAACGGCGCGCCACTCGGGTGGTGACATAAGGTTCCCCAATCCGGTTGAAAACTTCGGGGGAAAAACCGGGTCCGTCATCGCGTATCACAGCGATAATGTGCTCCTTGTTCCAGCTGGCGCGAATATTGACCTCGCTCCGGGCAAAATCAACCGCATTCTCGATCAGATTACCCAACCCGTAGATGATGCCGGCATTCCGCGTGATCACTGGTTCGGGTCCGGTGCCTGTTTTTTGTGTTCGCAGCGCAACGCCGAAATCCCGTTGCGGGGACACCACTTCTTCGATCATTTCTCCAAATGTGATCGCTTTTAGCATAGATTCTTCTTCGTGCCCCAGCGACGCAATTTTGCGCAGGATCGCCCTGCACCGTTTCACTTCCTGCGACAGGAGCACCATATCCTCGTGAATGGAGCCTGACTGCGGCAGAAGTCCGGACAATTCCTTGACCACAAGCGTGATTGTCGCAAGTGGTGTCCCCAATTCATGCGCCGCCGCAGCCGCGAGGCCATCCAATTGGGTCAAATGCTGCTCACGGGCCAGAACCAGCTCGGTTGCAGCCAGCGCATCTGCGAGCCGCCGGGCTTCCTCCGCGACCCGTGCGGCGTAAAACCCGACAAATGCCGCGCCCAGAACAATTGCTGTCCATATTCCGCCAGAATACAGGAATGGCAACGCCAGCCTGGCATCGGGATACCAGGGCAAGGGCATATGAAAAAATATTAGCCCTGTGGCAGCCGTCGCGGTGAGGGTTCCGAGACAGAGTGTGAGGCGGGATGGCAGTGAAACTGCCGAAATCATCACAGGCGCAAGAAACAGCAAGGCAAACGGATTATCCAGCCCTCCGGTCAAAAAAAGCAAGGCAGACAATTGCAAAATATCATAGGCCAACAAGGCAGCGGCCTCGCCATCTTCCAGCCGATGATTGACAGGAAAACGCAAGCGCAGGCCAATGTTCATCCAGCTGGACGCCGCTATGACCAAAAAGCACAAGGCCAAAGGCAGGGGAAAACTTAGCCAATAGTATATAAAACTTACAGCGAAAGTTTGCCCGGCCACTGCCAGCCAGCGCAACCGGACGAGCGTATCGACCCGCAACTGGCGCGCGCGACGTCCCAGCGAGAGGTCCTTCATTTCAGACATTCAACCAGCCCACCAAAATGCCTGCGCTGAAAAAACCAGCCGATGGGTCAAGATCATCATTCGTCACCAGAGCTTCGCAGCGCCGGGTGGCCCTGCCATCCGGATTGAATGCCATTATTAACATTTTTATGACACTACTACCAATGCCGCATTGCTGTTCGTGTTGTGCAGTGCACAATACGATGCTGCGCAAGAAATTTCGCGCGTTCCAGGTGGAGACTTTGATGAACAAGTTATTCTACCACATGTATGAACTGGGTCAGGCATCTCTGGCACCGGCGCGGGCGTTTTCCGATTTTACCAAGCTTGCGCTGAAAAATCCGATCAATCCACTTTCCCATACGCCAATGGGCAAAAAAATTGCCGCTTCCGCCGAACTGTTCGAGCGGATGACGCGCCGCTACACCAAGCCCGCCTTCGGTCTGGCAACAACGAATGTCGCTGGCGTGAGGGTAGCGGTTGAAGAGAAGATCGTTTGGGAAAAGCCATTTTGTTCGCTGGTTCATTTCGAACGTCAGGTTAAACTGTCGAAGCCGCAACCCAAATTATTCATTGTGGCGCCGATGTCCGGACATTTTGCAACGTTGCTGCGCGGAACGGTTGAGGCGTTTTTGCCAACCCATGAAGTCTATATAACCGACTGGGTGGATGCCCGCATGGTCGCCCCATCCGATGGCGCTTTTGATCTAGATGACTATATTGATTACCTGATCGCAATGTGCCGAATGCTCAATTCTGACAATGCTGGTGTTGGGCTTCACACCTTGGGTGTGTGCCAGCCTTCCGTTCCACTTCTGGCGGCTGTCGCGCGCATGGAGGCCGAAAACGATGCCTGTGTTCCCGCATCGATGACTTTGATGGGCGGGCCGATTGATACACGCAAGAGCCCAACGGCGGTGAACAGGCTCGCGCAGGAGCGCGGAACAAAATGGTTCGAACAGCACTGCGTTCAGACGGTTCCGTTTCCCTATCCCGGCACTGGCAGACATGTTTATCCCGGATATCTGCAACTCTCGGGCTTCATGGCCATGAACTATGACCGTCATGTCTCTGCCCACCGGGACATGTTTGAGCATCTGGTGAGGGGCGATGGTGATCTGGCGGAAAAACACCGGGAGTTTTACGATGAATATCTCGCCGTGATGGACCTTACGGCGGAATATTATCTGCAGACGGTTGAAACTGTGTTTGTCAAACATTCCCTGCCCGAAGGCACCATGCTCCACCGTGGCAAGCCGGTCGATCTGACGGCGATCAGCCGTTGCGGGCTGATGACTGTCGAGGGGGAAAACGACGATATTTCAGGCGTTGGCCAGACCTATGCAGCCCAAGAGTTGTGCACTGCAATACCGCCTGACCGCAAACAGCATTATTTGCAAAAAGGGGTCGGCCACTACGGTGTGTTCAATGGCTCGCGCTTCAGGGCAGAAATTGCGCCGCGAATTTGCGATTTTATCGCCAATATCGAGTTTCTGAACCGCCGGAGCAAGCAACCCGATCGACCGGCACCAGCGGGATTGCTTCAGGCTGTTTCCTGACGGATTTGGCTGGCGACTCACCACCCATTGCCTTAGATATCAGGCATGTTCGCGCGTATATTTGGCCATCAAAAACCGAAACAGCCAACGCATATTGATGTTTCCCACGCTGGTTCGGTTTTCCGCGTCCTGGTTAAACGGGTCGCAGCCGCACGCAGGTATACCTTGCGGGTGCGGGTGGCCAGTCGGGATGTTGTGTTGACAATGCCTCAACGCGGCACTTTTTCGGCAGCTCGTGAATTTGCTCTGCGGCACGCCGAATGGATCGACACCCGGCTGAAAGTATTGCCAGGGCAATC
>JAYVYA010000477.1:0-6803 GCA_043784745.1 Hyphomicrobiales bacterium | reverse complement strand
TGCGCTAATTCGGCGCTTGGATATTGACTTTGGAGGCAACAATGTCCATCAGCAAAAGCGCACTGGAAGTGCGCGGTCCGGACGGGCTTTTAAGCGACTTTGCAACATTACCCAAGGACACCCCCCATGCTCCACCCTCCCACCCGCCGCCGCATTGCCCTGGTCGGCACCGGCCATCGTGGCACGGGCATGTGGGGCAAGGAATTGCTGGCGGGGTGGCGGGAGCATGTGGAGATTGTGGCTTTGTGCGATCTCAATCCGTTGCGCGCCGAACATGCCGCCCGCCTGATTGGCACCAATGCCCCGGTTTTTACCGATGTGGACGCCATGCTGGCACAGATGAAGCCCGACTGCGTCATCGTCTGCACGCGCGATGATACGCATGATGCCATTATCATCAAATCCCTGGAGGCCGGGGCCGATGTGGTGACGGAAAAGCCGATGACCACCACCGCCGCCAAATGCGCCGCGATTCTGGCGGCCGAAAAGCGCACCGGCAAGCACGTGGACGTGACATTCAACTACCGCTTTGCCCCTACGGCCCGGCGGATCAAGGAACTTCTGGATGCGGGCGCGATTGGCGAGGTGACGCAGGTGGATTTCCACTGGTATCTCGACATCAAGCATGGCGCGGATTACTTCCGGCGCTGGCATGCGCAGGCCGGGCATTCCGGCTCGCTGTTCGTCCACAAGGCGACGCACCATTTTGATCTGATGAATTGGTACCTCGGCACCCAGCCGGTGGAAGTATTTGCCAAGGGCAGCCTGCGCCATTACGGGCGCAACGGCCCATTTCGGGGCGAGCGCTGCTCCAATTGTGTCCACGCCGCCGAATGCCCGTTCTATTTCGACTACAAGGCCGATCCCTGGCTGAAGGAATTGTATGACTTGCCCGGCGCAGTCGATGGCTATGCGCGCGACGGTTGCGTCTTTGCTGAAAACATCGATATTTACGACACGATGGCGGCCATTGTGACTTACGCAACCGGCGCCATCCTG
Organism: Hyphomicrobiales bacterium; assembly: GCA_043784745.1. Lineage (GTDB taxonomy): Bacteria > Pseudomonadota > Alphaproteobacteria > Rhizobiales > Beijerinckiaceae > JAYVYA01. The sequence goes on along the minus strand of JAYVYA010000477.1, from coordinate 5,804 downwards.
TCCTACTCCCTCAACGCCTGCATGCCGGTCGAGGGCCACCACATCGCCTTCAACGGGCGCAAGGGCCGGATTGAATTGCGGCAATATGAAAAGCAGGCGTTTGACACCCCGCCTTATGACGAGATTTTGGTGATGCCCAATTTTGGCGGCGTTGAGCGCATCCGGGTGGAGCACGCGGGCGGCGGCCATTTTGGCGGGGATGACCGGCTGCGCAACCTGTTGTTCAAGCCGGGCGAAAGCGACCCGTTGGGCCAGCGGGCGGGAACGAAAGCCGGTGCCCTGTCGATGCTGACCGGCGTCGCCGCGCTGGAAAGCGTGCGGCGCGGGCGGGCGGTGACGATTGCCGAGCTGGGCGTGGTGGTTTAGGCCCTGCTTCGCTCCACCGGCAGGCGGCACAGCCGCCCCTTGGAGCGCGGACTTCCAGTCCGCTGGTTCGGCGCTTCCCGCGTGCAATGCTGGACACAATGTTGCGGCGGCAAGGGCGCACTGGAAGTGCGCGGTCCGGGGGTGCGGCTACCGCCGCTTTCGCCGCCCCACATCAAACACCATCGTCACCCGGCCCGACGCATCGCGTTTGCCGCCTGCAAAAGCCGGGAGGGCCTGCTGCCCGGAGACCTGGTGTTTTCGGGTGCGCGGCGCAATGTGGCTGCTGGCGGGGTGTGCGCCACGCTTTGGGCCGAACGAGGCCAGACAAAAATTATAGGCGTGCGCTTCCCCCAGTTTTTCGCAATCGGCGATGGTCCCCGGCGCAGCACTTGCCCCGCCTGCAAAGGCAACAAGCAGCAGCAGTGCAGTCGCCAGAAGCTTTCTCATCCCCGCAGGCTCCCGCCGGTTTTCTTCGCTACCTCTGCGATGATTTTGGCGCAGACCGCCTCAATCTCCGCATCTGTCAGGGTTTTTTCGCGCGGTTGCAGGGTTGCGACGAGGGCCAGCGATTTTTTGCCCGGCGCTATGCCGGCACCCTCATAGACATCAAACAGCGATATTCCGGCCACCAGCACCCGGTCCGCTGCCTGCGCCGCCTTCAGCACGTCGGCGGCGCGGACATGATCATCGACGATGAAGGCGAAATCGCGCTCCAGCGGCCTCAGTTCTGGTAAATCAAGCTTTGGCCTGGCTTTGGTGGGCCGCGCCTTGGGAGCGGGCACATCATCCAGAATGAATTCAAACGCCACCATGGGACCGCTGGCATCCATCGCCTTCAGAATGCCCGGATGCAGTTCGCCAAAATGGCCGATGATGTTTTTGGGGCCAAACTGCAGGCTGGCGCAGCGGCCCGGATGGAACCATGCCGGGCCGCCGGGCACGACCTGCACGGCAGCTGCCGCCACGCCAAGAAGGGCCAGCAAGCCCAAAGCGTCGGCCTTGGCGTCAAACACATCCACCTTGCCGGAGGCCCCGCTCCAGTGGCGGCCGGTGCCCTGCGGGCGGGCGCTGCCATTGCGCAGCGCTGCCACGCTCAGCCGCTGGTCTTTCTCGCCATCACCCTTGAAAATCTGGCCGACTTCGAACAGGCCGGTGTCGCCGGTGCCGCGATCAGCGTTCTTTTGCGCAGCAGCGATCAGGCCCGGCAGCAGGCTGGGGCGCATGTCCGACAGGTCGGCGGCTATGGGATTGGCCAAAGCCAGTTCCGGCTTGCCACCGCCAAACGCCCTGGCCTTTTCAGCGGAGATGAAGGACCATGTCACCGCCTCGACCAGCCCCCGCGCGGCCAAAGCCCGGCGGGCGAGGCTGGTGCGCTTTTGCAGCAGTGTGAGCACCGGGGCAGGCACGCTGGCGGTTTCGCGCGGCAGCGGGGCCGAAATCACCCGGTCCAGCCCGGCGATGCGGATGATTTCCTCGACCAGATCGGCCTTGCCCTCCACGTCCGGGCGCCAGGAGGGCACGGTGACCGTCATGCGGCTGGCATTGCCGGCGTCTCGTTGCAGCCCGAAGCCGAGCTTTTCCAGCGTCTCCGCCATCTCGGTGGCAGGGATCTCCACCCCGGTGAGGCGCTTGACCTCGCTCAGCGGAAAATCAATCTTGAGATCGCGCTGCGGGATCGTGCCTGCCAGCACCAGCGCAGAGGGCTCGCCACCACACAATTGCATCACCAGATGCGTCGCCAGTTCCAGCCCCGGCACACAGAACGCAGGATCCACCCCGCGCTCAAACCGGTAGCGCGCATCGGTATTGATACGCAGCTTGCGCCCGGACTGGGCGATGTTGGTCGCGTCCCACAACGCGCTTTCAATCAACACGTCAGTCGTGTTTTCGTCACATCCCGAGGCCTGCCCGCCCATGATCCCGGCGATGGATTCGACGCCCTGGTCGTCGGCGATGACAACCATGCTGGCATCAAGCGTGTAGGTTTTGCCGTCCAGCGCTGCAATGGTTTCGCCCGCCTGTGCCCGGCGCACCACCAGCGCGCCCTGCACCTTGGCGGCATCGAACACATGCAGCGGGCGGCCCCGGTCAAAGGTGAGGTAATTGGTGATGTCAACCAGCGCATTGATCGGCCGCAGGCCAATCGCCTTCAGCCGTTCCTGCATCCACGCAGGGGACGGGCCATTGTTGACGCCGCGCACCAGGCGAAGCGCGAAGGAAGGGGCCAGATGCGCGTCCTCCGGTGACAGCGCCAGCGTGACGGTGACCGGGCACGGAAATTTGCCGGTGACGGACGCAATGCCTGGATTGCGAAATTCGCCAAGGCCGGCGGCGGCCAGATCCCGCGCAATGCCATGTATGCCGGTGGCGTCGGGGCGGTTGGGGGTGAGGTTGATGTCAATCACCGGCTGGTCCAGCCCGGCCCAAGCGGCATAGGGCATGCCGACGGGGGCATCATCGGGCAATTCCATGATGCCGTCAGATTCGTTTGAAAGTTCCAGTTCCGCCGCAGAACACAGCATTCCCAGCGATTCCACACCGCGAATGACGCCCTTGCCGAGGGTGATTTTCTTGCCGGGGATATAGGTGCCCGGCGCAGAAAACACGCTTTTGAGGCCAGCGCGCGCATTCGGCGCGCCGCACACGACCTGCACCGGCGCGCTGCCCCCCATATCCACCATGCAGACCCGGAGACGGTCGGCATTGGGATGCTGGACGGCGCTGATGATGTCGGCAATGACAAAATCCTTCAGCGCGGCGGCGGGATTGTCAATATGCTCCACCTCCAGCCCGATGCGGGTGAGGGTTTCCGCGATTTCCGTAACGGAAGCGGTGGTTTCGAGGTGGTCCTGGAGCCAGGGGAGGGTGAGTTTCATTTAGGGACGCTTCTTGAAGGCGAGGAAGATGGCGAGAGTGCGCCGGTCCTCTCTGGAAAGGTTGTCGATGAGTTGAATTGTTGTTTTGGCAATCGCCACCAAGTTCTGGCAGTCTGTCCGGGTATAAAGCCCTTTCCGCGACGGAAGGTAGTCAGACCTGATCCGTTCGCTCTGGAGGTTTCCTGCATGTTCTCCAATTTCGCAAAGCTCTGGATTCTTGCTCAGCGGCGCAGCGCGGAAGATGGTCTTGACCGAGCCGTGATCCAGCTGCCTGTAAACTTGTTCATATTCGGCAATGAGCCGCAGCTTGGGATCGGCGCCAATGAATTCAGCAACGCATAACTGGGCAAGCCGATGAAAGATCGCATAATAAGCGGTGCTGATGGCGCGCCTGCGGATAGATTGCCGCCCCGAATCATTCCTGGATAATTCTTCGGCCAGAGCGAGGAAATTTCGAGCCAGCGTCATGATGGCCGTATCGGTGGCAAAGCGACAAGCTCTTCAACATCTTCATCCACATCGTCGTCAAAATTATTGCCCGGAAAATCCTGGCGCAAAAATACGTAGCGGTCATCGCCGCCTTTAATCAGCGTTCGCCGGATTGCCGACTGTGAATCCATCAAGAGCCGTACATCGTCAACCGGGTTTTCAAAATGAGCGGTTACGCGGATGATTTCCGTGCCGTCGAAATCTTCCTCAAACGTCACATCCGATTTTGAAAAGCCATTGCTGCCAAGGCGCAAGGCCAAGACGTCATTGACAATTTTGTGCACCTGCGACTGTTTCATCATGGCAACCTCGCTTCGGCCTTTGCCATACAGCGGGTAAGCGCAAAAATCCAGCCTTTACCGCCCGTCTCAATAATGTGGCGGGGGTGGGTCCGGTGCGCCGCGCTGGGTTGCGGTGCCGTGTATTTCATCGCGCAGACCTGCGATTTCCCGCGTCATCGCATCAAGCTTGCGCCATTGCGCCGCGATAACCTCGTTCAGCTCGGCAATGGTGTGGTCCTGATAGGCGATACGCATTTCCAGCGCATCGAGGCGGGGGGAGGAACCAGTATTGTCATTCACGTGAATGGTATTTCTCCAGTCATATCGAGCATTTGCAAGTCCATTGAGTCAGGCGCTGGATCCCGGTGCTTTTGCACCCGGCGCTTTCGCTCCGCGCAACATTCCTGCGATGCTGAGGTCTTCATCCAGTTCGGGCCAATGTATTCCAAGCGGCGAGAACTCGACTATATCGCGCGCTGTCTCAGCGGCGTTCAGCAAACGAGGATACCACCAAAGCGGAGTCTGCAAGCGGCGGCCATCTGCCAAAGTAACAATCAGATGCTCATTTTCGCAATGCGCTTCAACAGGACGGCTATCCTCAATTTCTATCTGCAAAATAGTCATTCCACGCCTCCTGAAAAACATTGCGGTTTTCACGTGTTTTGCGGATGATCTCAGTCAATTCTTTGGCAGAGTAACCGAAATTGATGGCTACCGCGAGATTGTTCAGCCAGATTTTCGCCTGACAACCATTTTTCTCGACATGGATGTGAGCAGGTTCCCATCCATCGGCCGAGTAAAAATGGAATCTGTAGCCATTCCATCGCAGCAGCGTCGGCATATCACCCGCTCAGCCCGCCCGCCAGCGAAGGCACATCCAGCGGGCGGAAGCCGTAGTGGGACAGCCACCTGACATCGCCTTCAAAAAACGGTCGCAGGTCCGGCATGCCGTATTTCAGCATGGCAATGCGGTCGATGCCCATGCCCCAGGCAAAACCCTGGTAGACATCGGGGTCCAGCCCGCAATTCACAAGCACATTGGCGTGCACCATGCCGCAGCCCAGTATTTCCAGCCAGTCCTCGCCTTCGCCAAAGCGGATATCGCCGCCCTTGCGCGAGCACTGGATATCCACTTCCATTGACGGCTCGGTGAAGGGGAAGAAGCTCGGCCGGAAGCGCATTTTCACGCTCGGCACTTCAAAGAACGCCTTGCAGAATTCCTCCAGAATCCACTTGAGCTGGCCCATGTGGGCCCCCTTGTCGATCACCAGTCCCTCGACCTGATGGAACATCGGCGTGTGCGTCTGGTCCGAGTCGCAGCGGTAGGTGCGGCCGGGGCAGATGACGCGGATCGGCGGCTTTTGGCCCAGCATGGTGCGCACCTGCACCGGGCTGGTATGGGTGCGCAGCACTTTTCGCACGCCATTGGCGTCCGGCGCCAAGAAAAATGTATCGTGCATTTCACGCGCCGGATGGCCGGGTGGAAAATTCAGCCTGGTGAAATTGTAATCGTCGGTCTCGATATCCGGCCCTTCGGCAATGGCAAATCCCATGTCGGCGAAAATCGCGGTCAGTTCATCCATGACCTGGCTGATCGGGTGGATGCGCCCGGTCTCAATCCCGGCCTCGCGCACTGGCAGCGTCACGTCGAGTGTTTCGGCTTTCAGGCGGGCGTCAAGGGCTGCGGCTTTCAGCACGGCGCGGCGGGCGGCCAGCGCCTCGCCAACCACATCCTTCAGCGCATTGATCGCCGCACCGCGCACTTTGCGATCATCGGGCGACATATTGCCCA
>JAYVYA010000476.1:0-4485 GCA_043784745.1 Hyphomicrobiales bacterium | reverse complement strand
GAAGCTGAATGATGTTGGCATTTTCCACTACTGGCAGATTGCGGCGATGAATGCCGCAGAAACCGAAAAGATCGACCATGAGCTGAAGCTGAGCGGGCGCATTGTTCGCGATGGCTGGGTCGAGCAGGCACGGGGGATGGTCGCAGGGGCCTGATTTTTTGGGCGCTATGCCTGGTTTGCAGGTGCGGCCAGTTTGAGCAATTTGCGCCGCCGCTCTGGCGGCGCGGTATTTTTGACGGATCAGAAGGGAATTCCGATGGCAAATGTCTCGGCAGCCATGGTCAAGGAGCTTCGCGAGAAGACCGGATCGGGCATGATGGATTGCAAGAACGCTTTGAGCGAGACCGCAGGGGATATTGAAGCGGCGGTGGACTGGCTGCGCAAGAAAGGCCTGTCGAAGGCTGCCAAGAAATCGGGCCGCATTGCTGCCGAGGGCCTCGTTGCCGTCGCCGTGCACGGGCACGACGGGGTGGTCATCGAGGTCAATTCCGAGACCGATTTCGTCGCCCGCAATGAGGAGTTCCAGTCTCTGGTGCGCACCATTGCTGCCGTGGCGGTAGAAAAGGGTGCTGATATCAACGCGCTGCCCAATGCCCATTATCCGGGCGGCACCACCGTGGCCGAAGCCATTGCCAGTTCCATCGCTACCATTGGCGAGAACATGACGCTGCGCCGCTCCGCTTCGCTGCATGTGTCGGGCGGCATCATCGGTTCGTATGTGCACAATGCCGTGGCCGAAAATCTGGGCAAGATTGGCGTGATCGTCGCGCTGGAAACCGCCGGGGCAGGCGATGCGCTGACCGGTCTGGCCCGCCAGATTGCCTTGCATGTGGCCGCCGCCAATCCTCTGGCGCTGGATGCGGCGTCGATTGATCCGGCGGTTATTGGCCGCGAAAAGAACGTGCTAGCCGAGAAAAATGCCGGCAAGCCCGCAAATGTGCTGGAAAAAATCGTCGAATCGGGCCTAAAAACCTATTACAAGGAAGTTTGCCTCGTCGATCAGCCCTCCATCCATGCCGACCATGCCGGCAAATCCATCGGCCAGGTGGTGAGGGAAGCCGAAAAGCTCGCCGGTGCGCCGGTGGTGCTGAAGGGCTTTGTGCGCTTTGCGCTGGGGGAGGGTATTGAAAAGCCGGATGCTCCCGATTTTGCCGCCGAAGTAGCCGCCTTGCAGTAAACAGAACGGGCGGATGGCAGGCGAATCCTTTGCCGGGACTGAAACGGGAGCTTGTCTCCCGTTTTTCTTGAAACAGCGGCCTGCGGGGGAAATGATGAGCGTGACTTCCGCAAAACCGGCCTTCAGGCGCGTCGTGGTTAAACTGTCGGGGGAAGCCCTGATGGGCGATGGCTCGCACGGGCTGGACGCTCCCACCGTGCAGCGCATTGCCGCCGATCTAGCCGCAGCGGCGGCGCTGGGCACGGAAATTGCGGTTGTCATCGGCGGCGGCAATTTTTTTCGCGGCATCCAGGGGGCGGAAAAGGGGATTGAGCGGGCCCGCGCCGATTCGATCGGCATGCTCGCCACCGTGATGAATGCGCTGGCGATGGAAGGGGCAATCGAGGCGGAAGGCAGGGCGGCGCGTGTGCTGTCCGCCATATCCATGCCGCAGCTGTGCCAGCCCTATTCGCGCCAGGCGGCGCTGGCGCATCTGGCCAAGGGCCGCATTGTCATTCTGGCCGGGGGCACCGGCAATCCGTTTTTCACCACCGACACGGGTGCGGCCCTGCGTGCAGCCGAGCTTTCGTGCGATGCGGTGATGAAGGCGACGCAGGTCGATGGCGTCTATACCGCCGATCCCAAGCGCGACCCCAATGCCCGCCGCTATGAACGCCTGACCCATGACGAGGCGATTGCCCAAAACCTTGCGGTGATGGATACGGCGGCTTTCGCGCTGGCGCGGGAGAACGGGCTGACGATTTTGGTATTTTCGATTCGCGAACCCAACCCGGTCAGCCGGGTGCTGGCGGGCATCGGCCACGCGACCCATGTTGTGCCCTGAATCCGGCCGGGAGGTGGCGCGAAGGGGTTTTTCACAAGCAAAGCCGCTTTCGCCCGGTGAAGTTGAGTGCGTGCCGGGCCGCTTTTTGAAAATATCGAAGCGGCAATTGCAATTGGGCGAAAATTCCGCATGAATGGCCTGCGCCCAAGCGGCGCAATGCCGGACTTTTGGCAAACTTTTGGGAAATGACATGGCTGCCACCTTCGATCTTGCCGACCTCAAACGGCGCATGCAGGCCACGATTGCCGCGCTGAAACACGAACTCAACGGCCTGCGCACCGGACGCGCCTCGGCCAGCCTGCTGGAACCGATCAACGTGACGGTGTACGGGCAAACCATGCCGATTAACCAGCTGGCAACGATTTCCGTGCCGGAATCCCGGATGCTGTCGGTTCAGGTCTGGGACAAGGGGGCCGTTGCGGCCGTGGAAAAAGCCATTCGCGATTCAAATCTCGGCCTGTCGCCCAATATCGAAGGCCAAATCCTGCGCATCCGCATTCCCGAGCTGAACGAGCAGCGCCGCAAGGAAATGGTCAAAGTGGCGCATAAATATGCCGAGGAGGCCCGCATTGCCGTGCGCCACGTGCGCCGCGACGGCATTGACCTGATCAAGAAACTGCTGAAAGACAAGCTGGTTTCCGAAGATGACGAAAAGCGTCACACCAGCGAAGTGCAGAAGGTTACCGACCAGTCGGTCTCTGATGTGGATGCCGCGCTCGCCAGCAAGGAGAAGGAAATCATGCAGGTCTAGCCAGCCCGGAGTACGCAGCAGCAGGGCGGAGCCTTCATGTTCAGCAAAAAACCAGCACATATGCCCGAGGCAGAACGGACCGTCCCGGGCCGGCCCTTAAGCGTTGGCATTATTATGGATGGCAATGGACGCTGGGCCTCGGCGCGCGGGCTGCCCCGGTTCGAGGGGCACCGCCAGGGTGTGGAAGCCTTGCGCCGCGCGGTGCGGGCCGCCCCGGAACTGGGCGTGCGCTACCTCACTGTCTACAGTTTTTCTTCGGAAAACTGGAGCCGTCCGGCCGGTGAAGTGATGGACCTGATGGGCCTGCTCAAGCGCTTCATCCGCAATGATCTGGCGCAATTGCATAAATCGGGCGTGCGCATCACCGTGATTGGCGAGCGGGCCGGGCTAAAGCCGGACATTTGCAGCCTGCTGGATGAAGCCGAGGCCCTGACCGGGGCCAATGACCGGCTTGATCTGGTTGTGGCCTTCAATTACGGCAGCCGCCAGGAGATTTTGGCGGTCCTGCGCCATCTGGCCAGTGAGGCGCAGGCCGGGCGGCTGGATCCGCAGCAGATCAGCCCGGAAATGGTCTCCGCCTGCCTTGGCACGCACGCCATTCCTGATCCCGATTTTATCATCCGCACCTCCGGCGAGCAGCGGTTGTCGAATTTCCTGTTGTGGCAGGCGGCCTATTCGGAACTGGTATTTCTGAAGTCGCACTGGCCCGATTTCGACAAGGCGGCGTTTGAAGCGGCGATTGGCGAGTTCGCGCGGCGCGACCGGCGCTTTGGCGGGCTGGAAAGCCTGTCCAGTCCTGCGGTTCCCGCCGCGCGGATGGCTGTGGCGAAGACCGGCTCATGAGCATATCCCCGCCCGTCGAGCCGGCCAAACCGGGCAGACCCGCCAGAAACCTGGCCGACCTCGGGCTGCGGATTGGCTCGGCGCTGGTGATGGTGGCGCTGGCGCTGGGAACATTGTTTCTGGGTGGCCAGGCCTTTTTGCTGTTCTGGCTGCTGGCGTGCGTCCTCATCAACTGGGAATGGCAACAAATGAGCGGGGGGCCGCATCTGTTGTGGCGCAGCCTGGCGGGCACGGCGGCGCTGGCCGGCGCGGCGGCATCGTTGCGGCTGGGCGAGCCGGAGATTCCGTTGCTGGCCCTTCTGGCCGGAATGATCGTGCTGGCATTCCTCGCTGGCCCTGGCAAACGGCTCTGGGCCGCCTCGGGCCTCGCCTATGCCGGTGCCTTGCTGGTGGCGCTTGGCGTGCTGCGTTTTTCCGACCCCGTCATGTACCGGCACATGGCCGTCCTCTGGCTGTTCGCCATTGTCTGGGGCACGGATATCATGGCCTATTTTGGCGGGCGGCTGATTGGCGGACCCAAACTGTGGCCGCGCATATCGCCCTCCAAGACGTGGTCCGGCACGCTGACCGGCGTGATCATGGGGGCGGTTTTCGGCACTGGCGTGACATTGGCCTCCACCTGGTTCTACGACACGCCGGTGTCGCACCGCGCCGTGTTCGTGCTGGCGCTGCTGGTGGCGGCGGCTTCCCAGACCGGGGATTTGCTGGAATCGGCGATGAAACGCCATTTCGGCGTCAAGGATTCCAGCACTTTGATTCCTGGGCACGGCGGTTTCATGGACCGGCTGGACGGCCGACGCGATTCGGTTTTATGCGACGCTGCACGCACGATGGAACGACGCGCGGTTGCGCGAGTCTCTCGCACTCGCGGGCCTCGACGAACGCTTCGAA
>JAYVYA010000475.1:0-9422 GCA_043784745.1 Hyphomicrobiales bacterium | reverse complement strand
CAGAAGTCACAGCCGCGCTTGCAGAAGGGTCCAGCCTTGCCAGGGTGCCGCTGGTGCGTGCCACCGGGCGGCCTGCCAAAGCTAATTTGTCAATTGACGCTGGCATATTGTCGGCAATTGACAGTGAAGCCGCACGCAGGAAGCTGACGCGTTCGGCTTTCATCGAATTGATGGCCAAACACGCGCTTCCGGAATTGGCGCAATAAGACGGGTTCCTGGCTCCCGGCGGAGCATTTCGCCTTTTTGAACCTGACATTTCTGCGCAATCGCCGATTGCCAAAAATCCCCGTTCGACATTCCGGAAAACAGGCAGATAATGCCTGTCAGGGAGGGTGTTGCCGGTGGAACTGCTTTTGGCGCTGATCAATCTGGCGGGCGCGGTCGCCCTGCTGCTTTGGGGCATTCGCATGGTGCAGACCGGCGTGCAGCGCGCGTTTGGTGCCCGTTTGCGCAATTTTCTGTCGCACGCCTTGAAAGGCAGCTTCAAACCCTTGCTGGCGGGGATTGGCGTCACCGCAATCTTGCAAAGCAGCACGGCGACCGGATTGATGGTCACCGGTTTTGTCGCCAGCGGCCTTGTCGATTTGGTGCCGGCACTGGCTGTGATGCTCGGGGCGAATCTGGGCACCACGCTGATTGTGCAGGCGCTGTCGTTCAACGTGGTGGCGGCCTCTCCGGTGCTGGTGCTTGCCGGATTTGTGGTGTTCCAGCGCGCCAGCGAAGGTTTTCGGGATTTTGGCCGGGCGATGATTGGCCTTGGGCTGATGCTGGCCGCCCTGCACCAGTTTTCGGTGCTGCTGGCTCCCTATCAGGACATGCCGAACATCCGCCTGTTTCTCGATGCCATTGCCAGCCAGCCGGTTCTGGATGTCATTCTCGCGGCTGGCCTGGCGGCGGCGGCCCATTCCAGTGTGGCGGTGGTGCTGCTGGTCATGTCTTTTGCGGTGCAGGGCATCGTTCCGCCATCGGCGGCGTTTGCGCTGGTGCTGGGTGCCAATATTGGCACGGCCATCAACCCGGTGTTTGAAGGCGCAACCAGTGACGATCCGGCGGAAAAGCGGCTGCCACTGGGCAACCTGCTCAACCGCGTGATTGGAGTCATGCTGGCCTTTTTGGTGCTGCCATATCTTACCCCGTTTCTTGCCAGTCTGGAATCGGACAAGGCGCGGGCGGTGGCCGATTTCCACACGCTGTTCAATTTGGCCCTGGCCCTGCTGTTCCTGCCACTGCTGTCGCCTTACGGCGCTTTTCTGAAGCGCCTGCTGCCCGTGCGAATCAGCCCTGCCGACCCCTCGCGCCCGGTCTATCTGGACCCGGCCACGCGCGACATTGCTTCGGTCGCGCTCGGCAATGCGGCTCGCGAAGCGCTGCGGCTGCCAGATATTGTCGAGGCCATGCTGCAAGGCTTCCGTGACGCGCTGGACAAGCCGGAACGTCGTCTGATCAGCGAAAACAAGCGGCTGGATGACATACTCGACAAGCTCAACCTCGCCATCAAGGCCTATCTCGTCTCGCTTGATACCGAATCTCTGGACGATTCCGACCATCGCCGCGTGATCGAGATTCTGGCATTTGCAACCCAGATGGAGCAGGCGGGCGATGCGATTGACCGCAATTTGCTGGCTTCCGCCTCCAAGGGTCTCAAACGCGGGCTGATGCTGCAAAAGCAGGACAAGGCGGCGTTGGTGATGCTGACGGACAGGGTGATGGCCAATGTCCGGCAGGCCGCTTCCCTGCTGATGACGGAGGATCTACGGGCCGCCCGCATCCTCGCCAATGAAAAGGAAATGTTCCGCAACCACACCGCCGCTGCGACCTTCGAGCATTATTCCCGGCTGAGGGCCGGCGAGATTGAAGCCACCGAGACCAGCGCGCTGTTTCTCGACCTGTTGCGGGATTTGAAAATCGTCAACTCCCACCTTGTAGCGGCTGCGGCCTATCCCGTGCTGGAGCGCAACAGTGAATTGTTGCGCAGCCGGTTACGCTCGGGCTAAGCCTGCAAATGACGCTGTCGCCCTGGCGAATTTTCCAGCCAGAAAAAATCAGTACGGGCGGGAATAAAACTGCCCTCTCCGGAGTCTTCCCATCAGCACCGTTGCACCCGCGCGGCGCTGACGCAGGAGACCTCCCATGCACAATCGCGATCACGACGACAAGGACGGCCTCAGCCGCCGCCATGCCCTGGAATGCATGATCTGGGCCGGAACCGGTGTTGTCTGGACCATGGCGGGGGGGATTCCTGTCGCCACCGGCCTGCTCGGTCAGGCACAGGCCGCCACCCCCGCCTTCAGCTTTCTGCAAATTTCCGACAGCCATGTCGGCTTTGACAAGCCTGCCAACCCCAATGCGCTGGGCACGCTGAAGGAGGCGATTGCCAAGGTCAATGGCATGGCCGTCAAACCCGCCTTCATGCTCCACACCGGCGATATCACCCATTTGTCCAAGCCCGGCGAATTCGACAATGCCGATCAGGTCATCGGCGAAGCCAAACTCATCACCCATTATGTGCCGGGTGAGCATGACGTGATCGACGCCGACCGGGGCAAAGCCTATCTCGAGCGTTACGGCAAGGGTTCCAAAGGCGCGGGCTGGTATTCGTTTGACGACCACGGCGTGCATTTCATCGGCCTCGTCAATGTGGTCGACCTCAAGGCCGGCGGGCTTGGCAATCTGGGAGCCGACCAGATCGCGTGGCTGGAAGCGGACCTGAAGGACCGCAGCGATTCCACCCCCATTGTCGTTTTTGCCCATATCCCGCTGTGGACCGTCTATGCGCAATGGGGCTGGGGCACCGAGGACAGCGAGCGCGCGCTGCAAATGCTCAAGCGCTTCGGCTCGGTCACCGTGCTCAACGGCCATATCCACCAGGTGATCCAGAAGGTGGAGGGCAACCTGACTTTCCACACCGCCCTGTCCACGGCCTTCCCGCAGCCTGCTCCCGGTTCTGCGCCCTCGCCCGGCCCCATGCTGGTGCCCGCCGAGCAGCTGCGCATGAAGCTGGGTATTGCTTCGGTTTCGGTCGTCGAAGGCAAGCAGGCTCTGGCTTTGATTGATTCGACGCTGGCCGGGAGCTGACGCATGCGTATCCATAACCTGATGGCCGCCGCGCTGGTGTTTTTCGCCAGTGCGGCGGGAGCGGCAGAAGTGACGGTGAAAATTGACAATTTCACCTTCCAGCCCGCCGAAATCAATGTGCATGTCGGCGATGTCCTTGAATGGGAGAATGAGGATGACATTCCCCACACAGTCACGCAGTCCGATTTCGCCTTTCATTCCGAAGCACTTGACACGGGCGACCGTTTCAAATTCACCTTCACCACCAAAGGGGAATTCGCCTATTTCTGCTCCCTGCATCCACATATGGTGGGCAAGGTGACTGTGCTGGACTGACAGCTTGAAAGTGCCTGAATTGACCAGCGAGCCGCAGCGCCAGCGATTTGCAGCCATTGTGCTGCCCCATCTCGATGATGCGCTGACGCTGGCCCGCTGGCTCACCGGCAGCCGGGCGGATGCGGAGGATGTGACGCAGGATGCGTGCCTCAAAGCGCTGTCGGCGCTGGACGGCTATCGCGGCGGCTCCGCCCGCGCCTGGGTGCTGGCGATTGTGCGCACGACGGCTTACACTTGGATGCGCCGCAACCGCCCGCACATGCTTGTTTTGACCGGCGATCCCGCAGAAGCGGAAGCGGGACAGGAGATGGCGGAGGGCGCAGGCAACCCCGAAACCGCCCTCATCGCCGCGCAGTCGCAAGCGCAGGTGCAGGCGGCAATTTCCAGCCTGCCCGTGCCGTTCCGTGAAATTCTGGTGCTGCGGGAGATCAACGGCCTGTCGTACCGCGAGATTGGCGAGATTCTGGCGGTGCCGCCGGGCACCATCATGTCCCGCCTCGCCCGTGCCCGTGCCTGCCTCATGGCCGCACTCGAGGACGCAAACCCATGAACCCGCAATCTGAACCCGATGACATTGCCCTTCTGCTCCACGCTTGGGCCGATGGCGAGCTGGACCCGCCCGCCGCACTGGCCATGCAGCGGCGTCTGGCCGCTGATCCGGCCCTGGCTGCCCAACTCGCGCAATTGCAGGCCCTGGGGCAAGCCGTGCGGGCGGCAGCACCTATTGAGCGCGCCTCACCGGAGTTTGCCCGCCGGATGGCGTCTCTGGCCGCACCCAAGCCTGCACAAGCCAATTGGCGCGGCTGGGCCATGGCGGCTTCCGTCGCCGCCATATTGCTCGCCGGGAGCCTGCTGCTGCAATTGCGGCAGGACGGGGCGGACGAAGCCCTGGCTTCTGTCCTCTCCGGCCATATGCGGGCGCTGGCGGCGGCGCAGCCGTTCGACATTGCCTCGTCCGACCGCCACACCGTCAAGCCATGGTTTGACGGGCGGCTGGCCTTTGCACCTGTGGTGGTTGATCTGGCAGCCGAAGGCTATCCGCTGGCGGGCGGGCGGGTCGATGCAATCTCCGGGCAAATTGCCGCCACCATGGTCTACCGCTCTCAAAACCACATCCTGAGCCTGACCGAAGCGCGCACTGCTGCCTTGCCTGCTCGCCCGTGGGGCGCAGCACCCGCCAGCGAGCGCAGCCGAGACGGCTATGCCGTGCTGAATTTCAGCGAGGGCGATCTGACCTTCTGGCTGGTCACCGATTTGCCGCTGCTCCAGGCGCGGGGGTTTGTGGCAGCGTGGAAGGCGCGGGCGGCGGCATTGTAATTGAGGGCGCAGATTTGAGAAT
Organism: Hyphomicrobiales bacterium; assembly: GCA_043784745.1. GTDB lineage: Bacteria > Pseudomonadota > Alphaproteobacteria > Rhizobiales > Beijerinckiaceae > JAYVYA01. The sequence continues at coordinate 4,693 of JAYVYA010000475.1, read as the reverse complement.
TTACGGCGTATGGCCCAGTTCGAACCGGCTGATATCATCGGCAAAGCCCGGATCATCCGGGGCGAGCGCCACCGCACGGCGATATTCGGCAGCGGCTTTGGGGAAATCACCCAATTGGGCATGGATGGCACCGCTGATATTATGAGCCCAGGCGTTTTCCGGATCGCTTTCCTGCAAGCGCTCGATGTCCGCCGCCGCCGCCACCAGATTGCCGTGCTGAAAATACAGGTAGCCCCGTGCCGCCCAGGCATCCGTCAAATCCCCCCCGGCCCGGAAAACTGCGGCGAGATCGGCAAGGGCTGCATCATATTGCTCGCGCCGCGCATGGACCAGCGACCGGTCAAGCAATGCCATCACCAGATCAGGCGTAATCGCCAGCGCCTGGGTGAAATCAGCCAGCGCTTCATCCTCCTTCCCCATGCCGAGCAAAGCCGCTCCCCGGTAGGCCAGAGTCCTCGCCCGGTCTTCCGGAAGCAAACGGCGGGCCAGCACGAAAGTGCAGGCATCGCGCCGCTCGTTCGCCAGTGCCATATCGGCGATGCATTTTTGCCCGTCATGGTCCGCCAACAGCAGTGGATGCAGAATCAGGATGCCGGCCCCGGCAACAAGGCCCGCCAGAATCGAGGAGAAAGCACGCATAAAACTCTCCCTGTGCCGACAGGCGGCCGCAGCAGATCCTGACACAATAGCGCCGACCCCTTTATGGTGCGTTATCAGCGGGTTTTTGCCGCCAGCGGAGTGTTGGGCCTGATCCCTGGCTTGCGTGCGACGTTGGTATCAGGCAAAGTTTCGGCATCGAAAGAGGCGACAATGGACGGTTTTCTTATTCTGATCGGCCTCGCCGTCCTTGCCGCCCTCGTTCTGGGGCCTGTCGCGTTTTTCCTCAATTTGAGCCTGCCCCGGCGGATGGCGGAAATGGAGCGCCGCGTCGCAGGTCTGGCGCGGCTGGCCAGCCAGCTGACGGCCAACCAGAAAGAGCTAGCCGGGCAATTGCTGGCCAACGCGAGGGGTGAGGCCAATGCTGCACCGCCCGCGCCGGTCGTGCCGCCCGTGCCCGCCAGCGCAGCAGCCATACCGCCGCCGGTCCCCGTGCCGCCCGTGCCCGCCATGCCGCTGGTGCCGGAGACGCTTGTGCAGGAGGGTGCCGGTCCTTCGCCTTTGCCGCCGCCCCTGCCGCCGGGACCAGTTCCGCAAACCGGACGGTTTGCCAGCGCGCCCCCGGCTCCCGAACCTGTCCGCAGCCTCGAAGAGCGGCTGGGCGCGGGCTGGACCGTCTGGGTCGGCGGCGTGGCGCTGGCTCTGGGGGCCTTGCTGCTGGTGCGCTATTCCATCGAAATGGGGCTGATCGGCCCCGGTGTGCGCGTGTTGATGGGGCTGGCACTGGCCGGGTTGCTCGTAGCCGCCGGTGAAATTATGCGCCGCCGTGACCGGGACAGCGGCGCGCCGCGCAGCGATATTCCTGCCGTGCTGACGGCGGCCGGCACGATCGCAGCCTTTGGTGCCATTTATGCCGCGCACGCACTCTATGGCTTTATTGGTCCCGGCCTCGCCTTTGTCGCCTTGGGCACAACCGGCCTCGCCTGCATGTTTCTGGCGTCGTTGCACGGGCCCTGGCTTGCGGGGCTGGGGCTGGCGGGTGCGCTGGTGGTGCCCCTGCTGGTCGACAGCCGCAACCCCGACCCGTGGGCGGTCGCAATCTATGTCGCCGTCGTTATCTGCGCCGCCTATGGCCTGGCGCGCCTGCGCAGCTGGCTGTGGCTGGCGATGGCCGGTGCCGCCGGGGCGGGGGTGTGGGGCCTGGCTTTGGCTGCGGGCGCAGGCGGGTCCAGCGCCGCCGTCTTGCCGGCAGGCATGGTCCATAGCTGTCTGCACATGGCGCTGGCAGGCTGGGCCTTTGCCGTGCCGCGCCGGGCAGGTGCGGATGATGGCGCGGCGCTGCCTGGCCTGGTCCCTTCTCTTCTGGCGCTTCCCGCGCTGGCCGTGCTTCTGGTGGGAGCGCAGCACCATTTTGGTTTGGGCTGGGTCATCTGGGCCGCGATGCCCGTGGTCATTCTCGCCCTCCTTGGCCGGGCGCTTCGCACCGCTGCCGGAGCCTTCGCTGCGGCCGGCTTGCTGGTGCTGGCCATACTGGCGATATGGCCGGACGCGCAGGGAGATAGCCTGAATTTCTTCAACGACGCCAATGCCTTCCCGCCCTTGCAGGCGCATGGCCTGTTCCTCGCCTTTGCCGCACTGGCTACCGGCCTGGTCGCCCTGCTGGCCGCCTCCGGCCTGTTTGCCGGGGCACCCGCGCCCATCCCCGCGCTGTTTGGGGCGGGAACGGCCTGCATCCTCCCGCTCGCCACCCTCAGCCTCGTCTGGTTCCGGCTGGATCATGCGCCGTCGGCCCAGACCTTTGCCGGTGTCGCCGGGGGCCTCGCCTTCCTCAACGTGGCGGCAGCCACCGCCCTGCAACGGCACCTGGACGCCCCGGCAAAACTCGGCACCGGGGCTTTTGCCGCCGCCAGCATTTCCGCCCTGTCGCTGGCTCTGGTTTTTCTGCTGGACAAGGGCATGCTGACCATTGCCTTCGCCCTTACGGCGGCGGGCACCGCTTTCGTTGCGGCGCGGCTCAGGCTGCCGGTGCTGCGCTGGTGTGTGGCGGCGCTCGGCCTGCTGGTCGCCGCCCGCATGGCGTGGGACCCGCGCATCGCCGGGGCTGCCCTGGGCACGGTGCCGGTGTTCAACTGGCTGCTCTATGGCTACGGCATTCCCGCTCTCAGCTTTGCCGCTGCCGCCGTGGTGCTGCGGCCCGCGCCGGGGCAGGGGGAAGATTTGCCGCTGCGCCTGTCACAGGCCCTCGCCATCCTGTTTTCGGCGCTGCTGGTGTTTTTCGAGATTCGCCATGCGCTCAACGGCGGCGATCCGTTTGCGCGAACCTCCTCGCTGGTCGAGCAGGGCCTGCTGGCCCTGTCGTCGCTGGGCTTTGCATTGGTGATGGTCAAACTGGATATGTCCCGCGCTGGTTCTGTGTTCCGCTGGGCGTCGCTGGCTTTTGGCCTGGCGTCCTTCGCCCTGACCCTGATCGGCCTCGCCGTCCTCCAGAACCCCTATTGGACGGACGCGCCGGTGGAGGGCGGGCGCTTCCTCAATGCCATCCTGCTGGCCTATCTGGTGCCGGGCGGGCTGGCGCTGCTGCTGTCGCGCCTGTCGCGCGGCGTGCGGCCCGAATGGTATCGCATGGGCGCGGGTTTTGTGGCTTTGGTCATGCTGTTTGCCACGGCCAGCCTCGAAACGCGGCGTCATTTCATGGAGGCGCAGATCGGCTTTCTGCGCGGGTTTGACCAGGGCGAATGGTATGCCTATTCCGCTGTCTGGCTGGTCATGGGCGTCGTCGTGCTGGCCTATGGCATTTTCCGCCAGCTGATCGAGGCGCGGATGGTCTCGGCTATTTTCGTCTTTGCCGCCGTGTTCAAAATATTCCTGTTTGACCTGTCCGGGCTGGACGGTATTTTGCGCGCCCTGTCGTTCATAGGCCTTGGCTTCGTGCTGATTGGCATTGGCCTTGCCTACCAGAAGCTGGTTTTCAAACGACCGCACGCCGTGTAGAACAAAGGCGTACATGAGGCTGAAATGACTGAAATAACCGAACTCCCCTTCGAGCGCGCCATGGCGGAGCTTGAAACCATTGTCGGCCAGCTGGAGCAGGGCCAGGTGCCGCTGGAACAATCAATCAAGCTCTACGAGCGCGGCGAAGCGCTGAAAAAGCATTGCGAAAGCCTGTTGAAAAGCGCCGAAAGCCGGATTGAGAAGATCACGCTGGGGGCGGACGGCAAGGCGAAGGGGACAGAGCCGCTGGATGTCGCGTAGTTGTTTTGTTGTATAGGGGTCGGGTACCCATCAGATTGAACAAAAATGCCTACCCTTGAGGTCTGAAATGGAAATTAAATTTGGAACTGCTCCATGGTTCGAAACAAAACGAAGGCAGTGTGTCGATCACTTGAGAGCATATTTGTCAATCGACACCGCCAGACAGTACGCAGACTTTATTTCAAAAAACTGGCAAGCCGGAAACGAGTTGTTAATCGGTGGCCTCCATTCGGCGGCGGTTGTAGCCTATTGTAGACCATTTACAGAAAACAAGACGAAAGCGGGAAGGCGTTATTATCCAGATAAAAAAATCCGAAAATGTGACGGATTTGACCCTGATCTTCATTCTCATATATTGGAGTTGCGTCATAAATTAATTGCTCATGCAGATTATGGTGTTTTGCAATCAACAATGTTTATGCACATGATTGGTGATGAAAGACGACCGGTTGATTTCGGAATTAACGTGGCAATGCTTCACGGGATCAAAAATCGTGAATTGGTCGAGCGGTATCAAAGCCATTTCAATGCCTGCGTGCGGCACATTGTTGCAACTCAAAACTTAGAAATGAAGGAGTTAGCGAAAGGCATTGAACAGTATCCGCACGTGTTCAGCAATGTTATGAACGAAGAAGTTGTGATACCGTTAGTTGAAAGCAACCCCAGCGTGTGGTCGAAGCTCGAAAATCCACCGAATAAATACGGAACCGTTGAGACGCCGGAGTTTTCTGCGGAATTTCAAGGTTATTCTTACAGACGCCAACATCCGTTCCGCCGCGTCGTCGAAATCGATCGCGTTGCCGGCACTCTTGTGCATCGGCCGACCGTCCTCGGCCAGCAGCGT
>JAYVYA010000474.1:0-2793 GCA_043784745.1 Hyphomicrobiales bacterium | reverse complement strand
GAGATCGACCGATAGCCGTTGTCGCTGTTGTAGTTATTTTCCTGCTGCCATTCCGAAGGAAGTCTGCTTCTTGCTTCAAGTCGCGCCAATACCGGAGGCTGCTCCGACAATTCATAGGCGCGCTGCGAGGAGGCGAGCGACAGGCGCTGCAAAGCCTCCTGCTGGGCCAGATATTTGATCGCCGCCAGTGCCCGTTCCACATCGGACAAGCCGGAGATGACGGACCGGCGGTAATTGGCCACAAGCTCGTCCTGCCGCCCTTTGGCCTGCTCAAACCCGCCCTGCAACCGGCCCGCATCAAAAATCGGCTGGGTCAGGCTGGTAGCGAGGGAATAGAAGCTGTTTTTTGGGTCCAGAAGGGTATTGAGCGCAAAGCTCTGGAAGCCGCCCTGCGCCGTCAGCTGGATCGTGGGGAAGAACGCGGCGCGCGCCGCCTCCAGACTGGCATGGGCCGATTCCAGCTGCAATTCGGCACTGGCAATATCGGGGCGGCGCAGCAGCAAATCTGCCGGGAGGCCGGGCGCGACTTGCGGCACAATGGCGGCGTTGAGATTTCCGCCCGGCGGTTTCAGCCGTTGCGGCGCGCGGCCCAGCAGAACCGCCAGCACATCGGAATTTTGCGCGATGGATTGCCGGAACGGCGGCACCTGGGCACGCAGATTGTTGACGACCGTCTCCTGCTGCGCCGCATCCAGCGCTGTCGCCGTGCCCGCCGCCAGCCGGTCCTGAATCAGTTTCAGCACGCGGTTTGAAAGCGTGAGGTTTTCATCGACCAGCCGCAGCCGCTCGCGCGACGCCAGAATCTGGAAATAGGTGTTGGCGGTGGAAGCCAGCGCCGCCAGCCGCACCGTCTCCGCATCATAGCGCAACGCAATCGAACTGGCCTCCGCCGCATGGGCGCTGGCGCGGTTCCTGCCCCAGAAATCCAGCTCGTAACTGGCCGTGAGGCTGGCGCTGTGGGTGGTGCGGGCGGCTGGTTTGACGGGGCCATCAAAGGCCGAGCCTTGCGAATTGTTGGCGGAGGCCGAGACGCTCACATTGGGCAACAATGCCACGCCAGCCAGCCGCGCTTGCGCGTCGGCCTGCTCAATGCGGGCGACGGCGGCCTCAATATCGAGATTGTCTTCCAGCACCTCGCTGGCGAATTTGGTGAGTTCGGGCAGGTGAAACGCCCGCCACCATTCCAGCGCAGGCCGGGCACCCCTGGGGGTGGCGGTATAGCTGACGGGGATGTCGAGATTGGGCTTGGGATCCACAATGGCGGGGGCGCAGCCTGCCAGCAGCAGGGCCAGCGCCGGGTTGCGCCACAAAACGCGTGAAAGCCCGCAACTTGGCAATGGAACACCTCAACCCGCAGCCGCGCCGCTGCGGGGGTTATAGGACAGGCACGGGGCTGGTGACAATCGGGGGTGCGTGAAGATTAAGAAATGTTAATTGGCGGGGCGGGATCCCATGTGAATTTCGATTGACAAGTTCATTTCGTGAACTACATTTCACAAATAATGCGTGTCCGCAAAACAAAACTTTTTGCAACATGGCTTCGCAACCTGCGGGATTTGCGGGCGGCGGCGCGCATCCAGTTGCGGATTGACCGGCTGGTGCTTGGCAATTCCGGTGACATCAAGGCAGTGGGCGAAGGTGTCAGCGAGTTGCGGGTTGATTGCGGGCCGGGTTACCGGATTTATTGCACGCAACGCGGTGAAACATTGGTGGTTTTGCTGTGCGGTGGCGACAAAAGCACCCAAAGCGCTGACATCGCACGGGCGAAAACACTGGCTAGGGAATGGGCAGATGACACTTGAAACAACCCCCTGGGATACCGCTGAATTTCTCGACACCCCCGAGGCGATCACCGCCTATGTGGAAGCGGCTTTGGAAGTAGGTGATCCGGCACTGGTGACCCATGCGCTCGGCGTCGTCGCCCGCGCCAAAGGCATGACGCAGCTTGCCAAAGAGGCAGGCGTGACGCGTGAGGCGCTCTACAAGGCACTGTCATTGAATGGAGACCCAAAACTGTCGACGTTTTTCGGGGTGATGAAGGCGCTGGGGATGAAGCTGGGCGTGGCGGCGGGGTGAGGGCAGCCGATTGCGCAACCGCTGATTTGGATGAGGCGATTGCCTGGGCAATCCTGCCTGCAAATCAGGCCTTGCTTCCGGAATGGCCACCGTTGAACGCGCTTGACCTTGGCATTATTGTGGTGACATCATGTGCTTAGACCGGCCTGACCGGACCTTGCACTGTCGATGCATATCCTCGACGATCCGTAATTCCTAGGAGAAATGCGATGCTGGCCCGGATAAGAACAGGACTGATCGGCTTGACACTGGCTTTGGGGCTCACGGCGGGCGCGCAAGCCCAAACCGCGTTGAAACTGGGTGCCAATATCGGCAATGTCCCGTGGGAATTTCAGGACGCTTCCGGCAAGTTTGTCGGGTTTGAGATTGATTTGATGAACGAGGTGGGTGCCCGCACCGGCATGAAGGTCGAAGTGGTCAATATCCCCTTCCAGGGGCTTTTTGCCGCTGTTCAGTCCGGCCAGATTGACGCTGCGGTCTCCTCGATCACAATCACCAAGAAGCGTCTCGAAAATGTGGCGTTTGCCCAGCCTTACTATGACAGCGACCAGTCGCTGACAGTGGTCAAGACATCCGGCATCGCCAACCTCTCGGGCATGGGTGGCAAAACCGTTGGCGTTGATACCGGCTCCACTGGCGACATGTGGGCAACCCAGCATCAAGCTGAAACCAAAATCAAGGAAATCAAGCGTTACGAGGGCCTTAACCCCGCAATGC
>JAYVYA010000473.1:0-2922 GCA_043784745.1 Hyphomicrobiales bacterium | reverse complement strand
CCTTCCTGATCCGCGCGCCCGAGGCGGTGCTGGCTTCCTACACGGTCAAGCGCGAGGAGGTGACGCTGGAAGACATTGGCCTGCCGCAGCAGGTGGCGCTGTTCGAGCGGCTGGCCGACCATACCGGCAAAGCCCCGCCCGTGGTGGAATCGGCTGACATTCTCGCAAACCCGACGGCAATGCTCGAAGCCCTTTGCGCCGCTTGCGGCATTGCTTTTGACCCCGCCATGCTGGCCTGGCCGCCCGGCCGCCGGCAAACCGACGGCGTCTGGGCCCCCGCCTGGTATGACAAGGTGGAGCAATCCACGGGCTTTGGGCCGCCGCGCCCGGAAGCCGGGTTTGACGCGCTGGACGACCGGCTAAAGCCCATCGCCGGGCGGGCCAGGCCATTATACGAGCGGCTGCACCGGGTGCGGCTGCAAAGCGCTTGAACCAGCCTCATTGCAGCATCCCGCACATGGAGCTGACGTGCCGCGCCAGGGCTCCCGTCGCGGTGAAATGGCTGGCAAAATCCAGCCGCCAGAGATTTTCACCGGCTGCCAGGTCCATTCCGCCAGCATCGAGGCCGGTGGCGCGCCATGGCAGGGCAGCGGCACCGGCTGCGACGGCCATGGCCTGCACAGGCTTGCGCCCTTGCTGGTTGAGCGTTTCTAGCAATCCTGCCTCCGCCTCCGCCAGCCCCTCCGGCACCGGGCAAACCAGTTCCCCGCCCGCAAATTCCGCCGCCTTGCCAAAGCCGCCATTGAGATGGGCCAGCGCCACCTCCACCCGCCAGAACGAGAAATCACCAAAATCGGCATAGAGCGCCGCCTTGGGGTTGCGGTTGAGGAAACGGGCGCGGAGCTGCTGCCTTTTCGCTGGTTCGGTCATTTGATGCGCCGTGCCGACCAGCGACAGGCGCGGATGCGCCAGCGGGTCGCCCTTGCCGCCCTGCGCCAGCAGCAGCGAGCAACGCCCGTCGGCCTGGAGGTTGCGGGTATGGGTGGACAGCTGCGACATCAGCAGGATGGGCGCGCCATCATAATCGCTGGCAATCGAAGTAAGGGTTGCCAGCGGAAACCCGGTGCCGGGTTGCAAGGTCGCCAGTGTTGCCGCGCGGACGGAGCGCAGCAGGCGGCGGGCTTCAGCAGGAGCGTCATAAGCGGGGCGGGCGGGGGTGGTCATGGCAGTTCCAACAAAATTTGAGGCTGGCAGTGTGAATACAGCCATATAGCGCATTTTCTGCAAATTCCCGTCACATTTCAGCCTTCAACACCCCTATCTGTTGCAAAGCTGCCACAACCCCGTATGATCTCCTTAAAATCACAAGGTGAAGCCCTCCATGCCGACGATTGCTCTGGTTGACGATGACCGCAACATCCTCACTTCTGTTTCCATTGCGCTGGAAGCGGAGGGCTACCGGGTGCAGACCTATACGGACGGGGCTTCTGCGCTCGACGGTCTCAAGACCAATCCGCCCGACCTGGCGATTTTTGACATCAAGATGCCGCGCATGGACGGGATGGAGCTGCTGCGTCGCCTGCGGCAAAAATCCGATTTGCCGGTGATTTTCCTGACCTCCAAGGATGAGGAAATTGACGAATTGTTCGGCCTGAAAATGGGCGCGGATGATTTTATCCACAAGCCGTTCTCGCAGCGCCTGCTGGTCGAGCGGGTCAAAGCCATCCTGCGCCGCGCCAACCCGAAGGAAGCGGCGGCGAGCAAGGAATCGGAAGCCAAGATTCTCGAACGCGGCCTGTTGAAGATGGACCCGGACCGCCACACCTGCACCTGGAAGGGCGAGCAGGTGACGCTGACCGTCACCGAGTTCCTGATCCTGCAGGCGCTGGCCACCCGTCCCGGCGTTGTCAAAAGCCGCAACGCGCTGATGGACGCCGCCTATGACGACCAAGTCTATGTCGATGACCGCACAATTGACAGCCATATCAAGCGGCTGCGCAAGAAATTTGCCGTCAATGACCAGGATTTTGACATGATCGAGACCCTGTATGGCGTTGGCTACCGCTTCAAGGAGGCGTAAAGCCCCGCTTTGCCCAGGCGTGCGCAGGCCCCGGAGCCATGACGATTGAAGCCCGCGATCCCTTTGCCGATACCCCGCCAGTGCGCAATGCGCGCCTGCGGGTTGCGGCGCGTTTTCGCCTCATGTGGCGGGCCATTGCCTCGCGCTTCTCCTCCTCGCTGACGCGGCGCATTGTGGTGCTCAACCTTGGCGGGCTGGTGGCGCTGCTGATCGGCTTTCTCTACCTCAACAATTTGCGCGAGGGGCTGATTGACGCGCGGGTGCAAAGCCTGCAGACGCAGGGCGAAATTATTGCCGCCGCCATTGCCGCTTCCGCCACCGTGGAAACCGACGGCATCACCATTGACCCGGAAAAGCTGCTGCAACTGGTGCCGGGCCAGAGTGCGGGGGCGGAGGAAATCCCCTCGATCGCGTTTTCGATCAACCCCGAAAGCATCGGCCCGGTGCTGCGGCGGCTGGTATCGCCCACCCGGACACGGGCGCGGGTCTATGACCGTGACGGATTTCTGCTGGCCGATTCGCGCTCGCTGCTCAACCGCACCAACGTGCTGCGGTTTGATTTGCCGAGCGTCGCTCTGGAGGAATTGCCGTGGTGGGAGCGGCGCTGGCTGGCCATTACCCGCAGCCTTGGCCGCACCGACCCGCCCTTGCCGGAAGATTCGTTTGCCGGCAATGGCCGCGCCATTCCTGAGGTGCAGCGGGCGCTGGCCGGCTCCAGCCAGTCCATCGTGCGGCGCCACAGGCCAAGAGCCGATCGCACGCGTCGTCGGCGCGCCCTTCGCGTTCGTCGACGACGATCGCGAGTCGATCGCCGATCGACGCGCGCGCGGCGATCGTTTCGTCGTCGCTCGCATCGGGCGGGAGGTCGACGACGTCGAAGAGGTCGTTCCGTAGCGGCCACG
>JAYVYA010000472.1:0-5035 GCA_043784745.1 Hyphomicrobiales bacterium | reverse complement strand
TCACGCTTCCCGCATGCTTCGAGACGCTACGCAAGGGCTTCGCTCCTCAGCATGAGGAAAGCTTATGCATCGCAGCAGGCCTTCACCCGATTGCCCTGGGATTTCCGCGCGATGACGAATTGCTGGTCATCAGCTTTGACAAGTTCGGCATTTTCGTGCTTGGCAAGGGCGATGCAGGGGACTGCTGACCTCGTGCCTGCTCTCTGGCTCCAAAGGCAAATGCTTCCCCGGCAAAGTGATCAATGGCGGGCATTGAAAGCCGGGCGATTTGGTGCGGCTTTTGCCCGGTGACGCCGGATTGGAACAGCCCGTTCTGATCTGCGTCCCACCGGCATGCGCCTTGAGTTTACTCGCTAAAACCCGTTAAAAATTTGTCAGTGCCTTAACCGTGGTTTGAAGCGGTTCATGACGTTTACGCGACGGTAGCTGTTGGCAGGCCAAGCTTCAGCAAGGCAGGGTGCAACATGAATTTGGCAACAGCGCTTGACGTCTCAAATCATTCATCTGGCTGGACCGGCAAGGCGATGCCGGCCGGCGGCTTTGCCGGCATGGATGCCGGGCGCAGTTCGATTCTGGCGCTGGTGCGGGCCAGTCTGGTGGATGCGGCGGCGATCCGCCACCTTCGCCATCTTGGCATTGGCGAAAGCGGCCTGAGCCGGGAAGAGGCGGAGGCCCTGTTCGCACTGGAATGCGCCGCAACACCCAAAATCCCGGACTGGGACTGCTTTTTTATCGAGGCCATCACCGATTACTGCGTCTGGGACCTGCGCCCGACCGGCGTGGTTAACGAAGCGCAGGGCGAATGGCTGATTCAGGCCGCTGACAGGGCCAATACACCCAATGCCTTTGCCGTGCTGGTGACCGTGCTGGAGGTGGCGCATCGCGTGCCCCAATGGTTCACCGCCGCCGTCAAGGCGCGGGCCGTGCGCGGCTGGCCGGGTGTGCAGCGCACAAGAGCTGGCACCGCCTGATTTACACCGGACCCTTGGTTGCTTTGCGCGCGTCTATGGGCCATGGCATAGTGCTGCTGCACTGCACAAAAGCCGCCAGCCGGGGGAAAGATGTTTTCCAAAATCCTGATTGCCAATCGCGGCGAAATTGCCTGCCGCATCATCAAGACTGCCCGCAGAATGGGTATTGCCACGGTGGCGGTCTATTCGGATGCCGACAAGGATGCGCTGCATGTGGAAATGGCCGATGAGGCCTTACATATTGGCCCGCCGGAAGCGGCTAATTCCTATCTCGTCATCGAAAAGATTATTGCCGCCTGCCAGCAGACCGGCGCACAGGCGGTACATCCCGGCTATGGCTTCCTCTCGGAGCGGGCGGCATTTGCGCAGGCTTTGCAGGGCCATGGCATTGTCTTCATCGGCCCCAATCCGCATGCCATCGAGGCAATGGGCGACAAGATTGAATCGAAGAAATTTGCTGCTGCCGCCCATGTCTCGACGGTGCCAGGCCATCTTGGCGTGATCGAAACGCCGGAAGAGGCGGTCAAAATTGCCGATGCCATTGGCTATCCCGTCATGATCAAGGCTTCCGCCGGGGGCGGCGGCAAGGGCATGCGCATTGCCCATGCCGCCTCGGAAGTGGCGGAGGGGTTTGCCCGCTCCAAATCAGAAGCGATGTCGTCGTTTGGCGATGACCGGATGTTTGTGGAAAAATTCATCACCAACCCGCGCCATATCGAAATCCAGGTGCTTGGGGACAAGCACGGCAACGTGATCTATCTGGGCGAACGCGAATGTTCGATCCAGCGCCGCAACCAGAAAGTGATCGAGGAAGCGCCGTCGCCCTTGCTGGACGAAGCGACCCGGAAAAAAATGGGCGAGCAGGCCGTGGCTTTGGCCAGGGCAGTAAATTACGACAGTGCGGGCACGGTGGAATTTGTCGCCGGGCAGGACAAGAGCTTCTATTTTCTGGAGATGAACACACGGCTGCAGGTAGAACATCCGGTGACGGAACTAATCACCGGGATTGATCTCGTCGAGCAGATGATCCGCGTGGCGGCGGGCGAGCCGCTGGCGATCCGGCAGGCGGATGTGAAGCTGAATGGCTGGGCGGTGGAAAGCCGCATCTATGCCGAAGACCCGACCCGCAATTTCCTGCCTTCCACCGGCCGACTGGTGACCTACCGCCCGCCGGCGGAGGGAGTGCATCATGGCATTACCGTGCGCAATGACACCGGGGTGTTCGAGGGCGGGGAAATCCCGATCTATTATGATCCGATGATCGCCAAGCTGGTGACCCATGCGCCCACCCGCCTGGCGGCGATTGAGGCGCAGGCGCGGGCTCTGGATGAGTTTGTCATTGAGGGCATCCGCCACAACATCCCCTTCCTGTCGTCGCTGATGGGCCATCCGCGCTGGCGCGAGGCGCGGCTCTCCACCGGTTTTATCGCGGAAGAATATCCCGACGGCTTCGCGCTGGAAGCGCCCAGGGGCGAGATGGCGCGGGCAATGATGGCAGTGGCGGCGCATGTCGACCATGCGATGAACCTGCGCAAGCGCCAGATCTCCGGCCAGATGCGGGCGCAACGCCCGGTGGAATTCGAGAGGGAGCGCGTGGTCTTGCTGGGCGCGCAGGGCTTTGATGTCATCCTGGAAGACAAAACCGAGGGGCTGGTGGTGCGCGATGCGCTGGGGCCGCTGACGGTGCTTTCGGGCTGGATGCCGGGCACGCCGGTCTGGCACGGCACGGTTGATAGCCACGCGCTGGCCGTGCAGGTGACGATGATTCTCAACGGCTACAGGCTTTCGCATGGCGGATGCAGCGCGCAGGCGCGGGTTTACACCCGCCGCGAGGCCGAACTGGCGGCGCTGATGCCGGAAAAGAAGGCCGCCGACACCTCCAAAGTGCTGTTCTGCCCCATGCCCGGCCTCGTCAAGGCGGTTTACGTGGTGGAAGGGCAGGAGGTGAAGGCGGGCGAGCCCTTGTGCATGGTGGAAGCCATGAAGATGGAAAACGTGCTGCGCGCCGAGCGGGATTGTACGGTGAGCGCTATTTTGGCCAAGCCGGGGGAAAGCCTGGCGGTGGACGCTGTGATCCTGCGGTTTGCGTGAGGGGATCGGGATCGCGACCGTCGTGGTCGTCCTGGCGCGGAGGTGGATGTTGCCCGGTTGGCAGCATTGGATTGTCGCAGCAGAGACCGGGACGGTCCCGGTCCCGGCAAGCCCGTGACATTTCCATGAAATCGCTGCTGGACATGTCTGCCCGGCTTGTCTATACGAATGCCATCGCGCGGGCAAAACCCGCGCGTATGTTTTGATGGGCGCTTAGCTCAGTTGGTAGAGCAGTTGACTCTTAATCAATAGGTCGTAGGTTCGAATCCTACAGCGCCCACCATCACCCCCCCGCCCAAGCAATTGGAAACGTAAGGGAACTTCATTCCCCGCTCCTGTTTGCGCCGACGGGCGCGCAACTTGGAAGCCCCGCTGTGTCGCCTCGCCACCTCCTGCTCGCCGTCATGGTCATGGCCATCTGGGGCTTTAATTTTGTCGTCATGCGGCTGGCTTTGGACCATTATCCGCCGATGCTGCTGGTGGCACTGCGGTTTGGCATCGCGGCAATCCCCTGCCTGTTCCTGCCCCGGCCGCAGGTTCCGATGGGACGGATGCTGGCCATTTCGGCCACCATGTTTTTTGGCACCTATATTTTCCTGCATCTGGCGCTTCATGCCGGATTTCCGGCGGGACTGTCTTCGGTTGGCCTGCAAATCCAGGGATTTCTGACCATTCTGATTGCCGCTGCCGTGCTGGGAGAGAAACCGGGCCGCGCGCAAATGCTGGGCACGCTGGTGGCCTTCTGCGGTCTGGGCGTCATTGCGGTGGCCACAACGAACGCCGGCATTTCGCCGCTGGCGGTGGCGCTGCTGCTGGCAGCGGCCCTGTGCTGGGCCAGCGGCAATGTGCTGATGCGCGGGGCGGGGCCCTTCGACAATCTGTCGATGGTGACATGGCTCAGCCTGATTCCGCCGCTGCCCGTGCTGGCGATTTCTCTGGCATTTGAGGGCTATGGCCCGGTGGTGCAGGCGCTGGCAACGACCGGCTGGCTGGAGATGGCGCTGCTGTTGTACCTGTCGGTTCTGTCGACCATCCTCGGCTTTGGGATTTGGGGGCACCTGATAAAAACCTATCCGGCGGGCTTGGTGGCCCCGCTGACGCTGCTGGTGCCGATTGTCGGGGCGGGGTCTGCGGCCTTGCTGCTGGGCGAGCGGTTCGGGCCGTTCCGGATATTGGGGATGGTGCTGGTGCTGGCCGGGCTGGCAGTGGTGGCTTTTCCGGCGCGGCGGCTGCCGGAATGGCTGCGGAGCGAAGCGGCACCAGAGGCAGACTAAGCATTTGCTTTGAGTTGCATATCACAGGTGATATATGTCGGGTTGGAAAGTAGATATCGCTGACGAAGCGGTCGCTGAAATCGCCGAATGGCCAGTAGAGCTGCGCACGGCTCTGACCAGAATTGTCCAGAGGATTGAAGCGCTTGGAATGCAAAGGGTGCACGCTCCTTTGGTGAAGCACATAGAAGGCAAGCTTTGGGAAATGCGCCCGAGCGGAGATCACGTTGAGGGGCGCGCACTTTATTTTGCCATGTCGAGGATGCGCATCACGATTGTGCTGGCCTTTATCAAGAAGACCCAAAAGACACCGCGCCGGTTGATTGAGCTGGCGCTGCAACGCATGGAGGCCTGCCAATGAGCAATACCGCCACGAGGAAGACGATTCCGTTCAGCGAGATGAGCGATGAATGGATGAAAGATCCGGTTTTCCGCGCCGAATACGAGCGCATCGGCCCTGCGATGGACATGGCCTTCGCGCTGGCCGAGGCGCGGCATGAGGCCGGGCTGACGCAGGCGGAGGTGGCGCGGCGCATGGGCACTTCGCAGGCGGCGGTGGCGCGGATGGAGAAAGGTGTGGTCAAGCCGTCCTGGGGCAGCATTGAGCGCTATGCCAGCGCCTGCGGCCGGCGGCCCGTGGTGCAACTGGTCGCGGCGGAATAGCCGCACAACGCAAAATCCCTTTTGGCGCAAGCTGCCAGA
>JAYVYA010000471.1:0-7199 GCA_043784745.1 Hyphomicrobiales bacterium | reverse complement strand
CCTTCCTGATTCGGCCAGCACTGGCTCTTGCAATCTATCTGGCGCTGGCTATCGTCGCGCTGGTCATAGATCGGCGCGCGTTGATGGTTTCGGCGCTCGCCTATCTGCTGTTTGCCATAACGGCGGTATTTCGCGCCACTGGGCCGCTTAGCATTAGTTTTGCGCTCGCGGTGCTGGTCGCCGGTGCCGGGCTTTTGCTTCTGTCGGCCTATTGGCGGGCGACGCGCCAGGCCGCTTTCGTGCTTGTACCGCAAAAGCTGCGCGCAAAATTGCCAGCGCCCTGACGGGTTTTCCGATATGAGCGGCCATGCCAGCGTTGCCCCCAGACAGGAAGATCAATTGCCATGCAGCTCGCCCTCCTCCAAGCGCTGAATATCGAGCGCGCCGCCCGCCGCGCCTGCGTGCTGGTGACGGATATGGCCAGCGGCGGGCAAAGGCTGGTATTGGCGAGGGACGTGGCATCCGACGGGCTGGCTGACGTGCTGGACAGGCAAATCCGCTCTGGCAAGAGCGCGACGGTCAGTCACGACGGCTCTGAGCTTTTTCTCACCGTGCTGACACCGCCGGTGCGGCTAATTCTGATCGGCGCGGTGCATATCAGCCAGGCGCTGGCACCGATGGCGCGGATTGCCGGACTTGATGTCACTATCATCGACCCGCGCACCGCCTTTGCCACGCCGGAACGCTTTGTTGGCGTCCATGTGCTGGCTGAATGGCCGGATCTGGCTTTGGCGCGGCTGGGGCTGGACCGCTACACCGCCCTGTGCCTGCTGACGCATGACCCGAAGATTGATGATCCGGCGCTGGTTGCCGCGCTGAAAGCCGATTGCTTTTATATTGGCGCGCTGGGTTCGCGCAAAACCCATGGCAGCCGGCTGGCCCGGATGGCGGCGGCGGGGTTTTCGGCGGAGCAAACCGGACGAATTCATGCGCCCATCGGCCTTGATATTGGTGCCGTCAGCCCGGCGGAAATTGCGGCTTCCGTGCTGGCAGAAATCATCGCCGCCCTTCGCAGGAAACCGTTGCGCAACGAGGGGACGGCGTGAAATTCGGCCCCGTTGCGGTGGCGCAAAGCCTTGGCGGCATTGTCGCGCATTCGGTGCGGCGGGATGATTTTGTGCTGAAAAAGGGCGAGGTGGTCGCCGCCCGTCATATCGACGCGCTGCAGGCGGCGGGGGTAGCGGAAGTCATTGTGGCGCAGATGGAGCCGGGCGACATTGGCGAGAACGCTACGGCGCAGGCATTGGCCCGCCGCGTCGCCGGGCCGGGACTTCGGCTGGAAGCGCCGTTTACCGGGCGCTGCAACCTGTTTGCCGCGGCGGCGGGCGTGCTGGTGCTGGAACCCGCCGCCATCGATGCCATCAATGCGGTCGACGAGCGGGTGACGCTGGCCACGCTGCCCGCCATGCGCAGCGTGGTGGAGGGCGAGATGGTGGCGACGGTAAAAATCATTCCGTTCGCCGTGGCGCAAGCGGTGCTGGACCGGGTGCTGGAGGTGGCGAGGCCGGGCACGATCCGGGTGGCGGCTTACCGCCCGCTGCGCATCGGTGTGATTTCCACGCTGCTGGCCGGGCTGAAAGCTTCCGTCATCGCCAAAACCTTGCGCGTGCTGGAGGCCCGGCTGGCACCCATGGGGGCGAAAATATCGGGCCATGCCGAGGTGGCGCATGAGATTGCGGCGCTGGCCGGGGCGGTGGCGGCCATGGCCGGGACTTGTGACCTGATGATCATTTTTGGGGCCTCAGCCATTACCGACCGGCGTGATGTCATCCCTGCGGCCATCGTCGCGGCGGGCGGGGCGGTGGATTATTTTGGGATGCCGGTAGACCCCGGCAATCTGCTGCTGCTGGCCCGGCTGGCCGATGGCAGGCCGGTGCTGGGCGCGCCGGGCTGCGCCCGCAGCCCTAAGGAAAACGGCTTTGATTTTGTGCTGCAGCGGCTGGTAGCCGGGGTGGCGGTTACCGGGCGCGATATCAGCCAGATGGGAGCAGGGGGCTTGCTGATGGAGATTGTCTCGCGCCCGCAACCCCGCGCCGGGTCCGAAGCGGTGGGCCATGGCTGAGGTCGCGGCCCTCATTCTGGCCGCCGGGCGGGCCAGCCGGTTTCGGGAAGGCTCTGGCCTTGCGACCAAAATGGTGGCGCTGTGGCAGGGCGAGCCTCTGGTGCGCCATGTCGCCCGCGCCGCGTTAGCCAGCCGGGCCCGCCCGGTCCTCGTGGTCACCGGCCATGCGCGGGCGGAGGTGGAGCAGGCGCTGGCGGGGCTGCCGGTGCAATTTGTCCATAATGCAGGGTTTGCCAGCGGGCTGGCAGGGTCGTTGCAAAGCGGGCTGGCGGCGCTGGGGCCGGCTGCGCGCGGGGTGCTGGTCTTGCTGGGCGACATGCCGCAGGTGAGGGCTGCCACCTGCGACCGGCTGATGGCGGCATTTGCCGCAGCCCCGGCGCAGACTGTCGCTGTCCTGCCCGCGTTCACAGGTGCCATTGGCAATCCGGTGCTGCTGGCGCGCGGGCTGTTTGGCGAGGTTGCGGATTTGAGCGGCGACGAGGGTGCCCGGCTGATCTTGCCGGGCGGACGCGCCGGAGTGCTGCTGGTGCCCGTCGAGGATCCCGGCATATTGGCCGATGTCGATACGCCGCAGGCCCTCGCGGCGTTGCCGGGGCTGGTCGGCCAAACCAAAATCGCCCCGCCTGCGTAAACTGCTGGCAAAGGCGGTGCGATATGAGCGGTGCATTTCTGGTTTACGGGGCGACGGGTGGGATTGGCGGGGCTGTGGCGCGTCATCTGGCCAAGGCGGGACACAAGCTGCATCTGGTGGCGCGCGAGGCAGGGGCACTGGCCGCGCTGGCCGATGAACTGGGCGCGACATTCACGCCGGGGGATGCGGGGGAAGTCGATGTCCGGCAAGCTGCCAGCGCTGCTGCCATGCAAACCGGAGGCGGTGCGATCCAGGGGTTGGTCTATGCCATTGGCACGATCAACCTGAAACCGTTTGCCCGGCTGACTTCCGACGATTTCCTGAAAGATTTCTCCATTAACGCGCTTTGGGCGGCGGGCTGCATTCAGGCCGCGCTGCCGGGCTTGCAGGCGGCACCGGGCAGTCCGGGCATTGTGCTGTTTTCAACCGTCGCCGTGGCCCAGGGCTTTACCGCCCATGCCTCTGTCGCCATGGCCAAGGGTGCGGTGGAGGGGCTGACGCTGGCGCTGGCAGCGGAACTGGCACCGAAAATCCGGGTGAATTGCATTGCCCCCTCGCTGACACGGACCAAACTGGCCGCGCGTCTGGTCGCCAGCGCGCCCATGGCCGAGGCGATTGCGGAGATGCACGCCCTGAAACGGCTGGGCACGGGCGAGGATATGGCCCCGCTGGCCGCCCTGCTGGCAGGCGCAGAGGGCAGCTGGATCACCGGGCAGATCATCGGTGTGGATGGCGGCCGCTCGGCCCTGCGCACCAAGGGGTAGGCCGGGTGGCGTTTGCCAGGAAGCAATCCGCGCTGCGCCGCAGGGCGCGACCCCTCAGGCGACCGAGCGCAGGGCCGGGGCCTGCCCGGCCAGGTTGGCCAGCAGCCGGTCAATCTCGGCGGGCGGAACCGCCCTGGAGAACAGGAAGCCCTGCAATTCATGCGCGCCCGCCGCCTGCAAAAACCGCTGCTGCTCGGAATTCTCGATGCCTTCTGCCGTCACCGTCAGGCCCAAAGCGCGGCCCAGATGGATGATGGAATGGACGATGATGGCGCTTTCACCCGTGCCCTCCATCGCTTCCAGAAAGGAACGGTCGATCTTGATCTTGTCAAAGGCGAAGCGGCGCAGGTAGACAAGGCTGGAATAGCCGGTGCCAAAATCATCCAGCGCGAGGCGGCAGCCGAGGGCGCGCAGGTCCATCATCACATTCTCGGCCTGGTCGGCATCGGCGATGACGACTCCTTCGGTCAGTTCCAGTTCCAGCCGGTTGGCCTCAAATCCTTCCTCAACGAGGACATTTTCGACCATTTTGGCAAAATCGGGCTGGCGGAACTGGATTGGCGAGACATTGACCGCGACCCGAAGGCCGGGCCAGCGCTTGCCGTCCCGGCAGGCCTGGCGCAAGACATATTCCCCCAGCCCCAGGATCAGCCCGCGTTCTTCGGCCAGCGCAATGAAACTGTCGGGCGGAATCAGGCCGCGCACCGGGTGCGGCCAGCGCACCAGCGCTTCGACGCAGGCCATGCGCTTGCCGTCCACCGTCATGATTGGCTGGTAATACACCGCCAATCCGCCGGTTTCGATGGCGTGGCGCAATTCGTCTTCGGTGGTCTTGTGCGAGCGCATGTCCTCGCCCAGCCGCTTCTGGAAAAAAGTGTAGCGGTCGCGGCCTTCGTTTTTGGCGCGGGACAGCGCTTCATCGGCAGAGCGCATCAGATCCTGGCGATTGGCGGCATCGTGAGGGTGCAGGGCAATGCCGCCGGACAGGCGCACGTAGACTTTGCTCCCGGCAGCTTCCAGCGGATAGCGGGCCGCTTCAACCACCTGGCTGGCCAGAGCCTCGACGTCCTTGGGGCCGGATATTTCCGTTTGCAAAATGGCAAATTCATCGCCGCCGAGCCGGGCCAGATGGTCGCCGGGCCGCAAGACCGCGCGCAGCCGTGCCGTGAGGCCGACAATGACCGCATCGCCCGCGTCATGGCCCATGGTCTCATTGATTTCCTTGAACCGGTCGACATCAAAATACAGCAGGGCAAACGCTCCGCCGCCGCGCTTGGCGCGGGCGCATTCTTGATCCAGCAGCTGGGTGAACATCATGCGGTTGGGCAGGCCCGACAAAGGGTCAAGACCGGAAAGTTTGACGGCGCGCTCCTCGCTCAGGCGCAATTCGCGGATCGCCCGGCGGGCGTGGAAAATCAGTACCAGGGCAACGAGAATACCCAATCCGGCAAGGGCGAGGCCCCAGCGCATCACCAGTTCATCCCCCGGACGCTGCGGTGGCCAGGAAAGATAGGCCGGATTGTCTGCCGGTGTGCCCAGTTGGAGGTTTATCAGGCTGGTCGTTCCGCTGGTATCGCTGACAAGCACGATCGGGGCGGTTCCGGCATTGCGGGCCAGTGCGGACAGATACGGGCCGTCGACCTGGCGCATGCCAAACAGGGCAGATTGTTCGCTTGCCCCCGCCAGCGGCGCAGCAGCGACGGAATAGATGTTATTGCCGAAGCTGACAAAAGGTACAAATGCTGGCCCCGCAGACATAATCGAACCAGTAATATCGTCATTTTCAGCATCTACAGGAAAGTCTAACAGCAATGCGGGTGCTTCTGCAGTCACCAGAGCATGTAAATTTTGAGATGCAGCGTCCTTTGGGTTCAGTTTGACAATCAGCAAACGGTCGAATGTTTCCCCGGCTACTTGTCTTGGCAATGGCATCTTCTCGATAGCGATAGTCTGGATTTCGAGTGAATCACTTGCCAGAATCGTCAGCGCCTTGCGGGCATTCAGCTGAAGGCTGGAAATTCTGGCGACCACATTGCTTTTTTCCAGCAGGGCCTGCGCGATATTGGCATCACGGCCAGCCCAAACCAGCCCGCCCGCTGCGCACACAAGGCCCAGAATGGCTGCCATTGACGCAGGAAAGGTGCAACGAAAAACCGTATTTTTCAACGCTGCGTTCTCGATGGTTACCGACATGAATATAGCCTCGACCCAATTCATCCCCAAAGGTAAACGCGATTAATTAATGAACTTTGAGCGGCACGCCATTCGAGGGAATTTTATATTAACTTCAAGCCTTTCAGGCTGGCGTGCCCGTCCCGCCCGACGATGAGGTGATCGTGGACGACAATACCCATCGGCTTGGCGGCGGCGATGATGTCGAGTGTCATGCGCACGTCAGCCGTGGACGGGGTGCAATCGCCCGAGGGATGGTTGTGCACCAGAATGATGGCACTGGCTCCCAGTTCCAGCGTGCGCCGCACGACTTCGCGAATATAGACCGGGGTATGGTCAATTGTGCCCTTGCCCTGAACCTCGTCGGCAATTAACACGTTGCGCTTGTTGAGGAACAGCACGCGAAATTCTTCGCGCTCGGCAAAGGCCATGGCGGCGCGGCAATAATCGATCAGTTCCCTGAAGGAACCGAGGGTTTGCCGGGTGCTGACATTGATCTTCAGCAGGCGCCGGGCCGCAGCCTCAATGATTTTCAGGTCGCCGATGGCCCCCTCGCCAAGACCATCGACCTCGGCCAGTCGCTGGGTAGCGGCCGCGATCACTTCGGCAAAAGTGCCAAAACGGGCGATCAATTGCTTGGCCAGCGGCTTGATGTCACGGCGCGGCAGGGCGCGGTAGAGCACCAGCTCCAGAATCTCGTAATCGGCCAGCGCATCTTCGCCAGCTTGCCTGAAGCGCTCGCGGAGGCGCTGGCGGTGGCCGTGAAAATGCGGTTGGTCTTCGCCGTTGGGCGGGCTCATGACACGGGCCGGTCCAGACCTGCCGGAGACAGCGTAAAAATCTCGTTGCCCGTTTCGGTAATGCCGATCGTATGTTCAAATTGCGCCGACAGGGAACGGTCACGCGTCACCGCCGTCCAGCCGTCATTCAGCACCTTGACTTGCGGACGGCCGAGATTGAGCATCGGTTCCACCGTGAACAGCATGCCCGGCTTGAGCACCGGTCCCTCGCCGCGTTTGCCGTAATGCAGGATGTTGGGCTCGTCGTGAAACAGCTGGCCCAGGCCATGGCCGCAAAACTCCCGCACTACCGAACAGCGCTCTGATTCGGCATAGGTCTGGATGGCATGCCCGATATCGCCGGTGGTGGCACCGGGCCGGGCGGCAGCAATGCCGCGCATCAACGCCTCCCAGGTCACCTCGCACAGGCGCGCGGCGCGGCGCGGCACGTCGCCGACAAAAAACATGCGGCTGGAATCGCCATGCCAGCCGTCAACGATCAGGGTCACGTCAATATTGACAATATCGCCCTCGCGCAGCGGCTTGTCATCGGGAATGCCGTGGCAGACGACGTGGTTGATCGAGGTGCAGATGGATTTCTTGTAGCCGCGATAGTTCAGCGGCGCAGGATAGGAATTGTGCGCCTGCGCAAATTCGAATGCCATGTCATCCAGATGCTGGGTGGTCACACCGGGGCGAACCAGCCCCGACAGCATGTCCAGCGCCCGGGCGGCCAGCTGGCCAGCCTTGCGCATGGCCGCAAACGCTGCGGGGCCGTGCAATTTGATTTG
>JAYVYA010000470.1:0-2205 GCA_043784745.1 Hyphomicrobiales bacterium | reverse complement strand
ACCCTTGCCCTGACCAGCGACGGCAGGGCCGAACTGAAAGGCTGCGTTGCCGTGGTTTTCTGTCAAAGTGATGTGCTGCTGCGCCAGTAGCCGGGGCTTTTGTTTTGGCCGGATCTGGATTAGTTTACCTGTGAACAGCCCGGTCGGGGCTGCAAAAGGAGGCGACTGACATGGTGGCTGGCAAATTATCGATCCGTCTCGCATTTGTAGCCGCAGTCTTGTCCGGCCTGTGCACCCCCGCGCTGGCCGCCGACCCGGCTGGCATGTGGACGGCGGCGGAAGGCAAGTCGCGCGTGCGCGTCAGCCATTGCGGCGCGAATTTGTGCGGGAGCCTGGCCTGGCTGAAAGAGCCCAATGATGAGGCGGGCAAGCCCAAGCTGGACTATCACAACGAAAACACCGCCCTGCGCACCCGTCCGATGATCGGCGTCCCGATCCTGCTCTCGATGGTTCCCGAAGGCGAGACGTTTCGCGGGCGCATCTATAATGCCGAGGACGGCAAGACCTATTCGGCCACCTTCAAAATGCTGACCGACAATTCGGCGCAGGTGCAGGGTTGCGTTGCCGCCATCTTCTGCAAATCTCAAGTATGGACGCGCAATTGAGGTTTTGGCTGCCAGCCGCCCTGTGTGCCGCCCTGCTCGCCGGGGCCGGGCTGGCGCGCGCGCAATCGCCCGCCAATCCCGACCCCCACCCAACCGGCGCAGGCGACCGCGACACCCATTCCAGACTGCGCCATTGCGCCGTGGAATGGAGCCGGATGAAGCGCACAGGCGAGGCTGGCGGCAAGATATGGCGGGATTTTTGGGAGGTATGCGGCAAGCGCTGAGGGGATCGATCCCGATGGTGATAATCTGTTCCATGGACGGCGCTCCCCAGAGATGAATCGCTTCGACAGCAACCCGTCATGGCACATTCAATGCCGGTAAGGGTGCCGTCCACACATTCAGCGAAATTCCTAACGTTATCTAACGCAGGATTACCGTCGAAATTAGCTTTGCGAATGTGGAATATCGTTGCAGTATTGTCCCATGAATGCAAATGTTGGACAGCAAACGACGAACGCCGAAAGCGCAGCCAAAAGCGCGTCTAATGAGCGCGGCCATATAGAATCTGGCTTCGGCGAGCGCTTTTTTGTCACAGTTTTCCTCGCAGAGGCGGCAGCACCGATGGTGAGGTCGAAAAAGGATGCAAGATACTTTCGTTGATCTGCGACGCGGGCTTGGTCTTGGCGCCCGAGGTGGTGAAATGGAACTATCCTCACGCAAATGGTGCCCCACCCCGAGAGCAACAGACTATTCAGAAAAGAATTTGCTTCACGGAGCTTGCGCCGAGAGAACTGAGTGGTCATGCGAAAACGTTCGGGAATTTCGCTCTCGAATTCGATGTGCACACGTTGAAACGTATTGGCGCAATGCCGGTGTTTTACATTCCCCAAGCCACAGACAATGACGAGAATGGCGTCACCTCCCTTGCGGCAACTCTCGTCATTCAGGCGACTGACGCCATGATCCTTGCGATGCGGCTTGGCGGTGTGAAGAAGATTCTGGACGACCCGGCAACAACCCAAAGCACGCTCGATTGTACCTTTGGGTTGCAGACCGAGACGCTGAGAACATTTCATTTCAATGTTCCGGAAGCGCGCAAGGTCATCGAAGGCTTTACCTACGCTCTGACGCCGCCTGAAATGCTAGAGCACGCTCTAACTGGACTCCTGGGTTGCTTTTACCCAGCCGATAACCTGCGAGACAACAGGGCACTCGCCTACTATCGGCAACGGGAATGGCGCATTGCTTGGAATTTCGCGATTGGAGGCGAGGAGGTCATGCGCCGTCCGTCGGATGAACTGATTGGGCGGCTCCTCGACATCGACGCTGACTTCTTTGGACGGGACTTTCCGACACCATCAGGTCCACGGCAGCTTGCAAGTGAGGCGCGAGTCTTTCCGGGTATCGCAGGCAAGCGGATCATTCAAATGGTTAATCGTGTTGTGGTCCCTCGCGAAGCATTGACTTCGGCGAAGGCAATTGTCGCTCGCTTTGCTCCCGCAGTTCCGGTCGTCTCTATTGAGGATATGATGTGAAAGTGTCGGGCGCGTCCGGCTACGTCATCCGGTGATGCAGGGACAGCAACTGCAGTGATGGTGTGGACGGCACCCTTACCGGCATCGAATGTGCCATGATGGGTTGCTGTCGAAGCGATTCA
>JAYVYA010000469.1:0-3629 GCA_043784745.1 Hyphomicrobiales bacterium | reverse complement strand
GGTGGCGCCGCAATTTTCCTTTTCCGCCATCATCGGCATCGCGCTGCCGCTGTTCATCGTCACCATGGCCTCGCAGAACATTCCAGGGATTGCGGTGCTCAACAGCAACGGCTACCGGCCCGCAGCGGGGCCGCTGATTGCCGCCACCGGCTTTTTCACTTTGCTGGCGGCACCATTTGGGGCCTATGCCATCAACCTCGCCGCCATCACCGCCGCGATTTGCGCCGGACCGGACGCTCATCCCGAACCGGCGCGCCGCTATTGGTCGGCGGTGGTGGCGGGGTTGGCCTATATCATGCTGGGGCTGGGGGCCGGAGCCGCCACCGCGCTGATCACCGCCTCGCCGCCAGTGCTGGTTGAGGCTGTGGCCGGGCTGGCATTGCTGGGGGCCTTTGGCAACGCGCTACTGGGCGCGGTGAAAGAGCCGAGGGATCGCGAGGCGGCAGTGATCACCTTTCTGGTTGCGGCCTCCGGGCTGACGTTTTGGGGCGTCAGCGGCGCGTTCTGGGGGCTTTTGGCGGGCGGGGCGGTGATGGCGCTGGGGCGGCGGGGGATGTGAGGGGGAGGTAGCGCAAGCAGGCGGCGTGCGCTATGTTCCAGCGCAGAGGTGGGTAATGGGGAAATCCAGTTACGACAAGGATGTGGTTTTGTGTTCGCGGGAGCAGGCTGCCCTGCTGCGGTCCGGCCAATTCTCCCAGCTCGACATTATTTGTCGTCTCGATGCGGACTTCTATTGCCATTGCTTAACACACTTGGCTGAAGTGCGTGGTCTGGATTTCGTCGTTGCGAGCAGCATCCCTATCCCATATTTCGGTGACCTGGCATCTTACTTGGCTTCACCGCTTCGCGTGTTGACGGCAGCCCTCAACCCGTCAAATGGTGAATTTCCTGATAAAACGCCTCGCTTCGACGTCGGCAAGGGCATTAAGGGACCTGCGGAACTTGAAGCGCAGCTCAGTGCCTATTTCAGGTGCAATCCATATAGCCGTTGGTTCCGCTCGTTCGAGCCGGTGCTGAACGGTCTCGGAGCCTCGTACGGAGGCAAGATGATGAAAGGAGAATATGCGTCAACGGCCCTTCATGTCGATATGTGTTCGCCCATTGCGACCTCTCCTACATGGTCGAGGCTGACGTCGAAGACATGCTCAAACCCGATATTATAGTGGCCTCCCTCGGGTGGGGGCATATCGAGGGTTGGAATGCCGATTTTCAATCGGGGCGAAGCTGGGAGCAAACGGTTGCGCACACGACAAAGGCCAACGGAGAACCGCTTAGGGTGCCATTGCTCGTTCAGTCGGGCACTATAAAGTTAGGTACAGATCGGTCGCTGCTATTTGTGAATGCTTCGGCCGCGAACACGCCCTTTGGTCATTTTACAACGGAAAGAAAATTCGCTGCCGGCCAACAGCTTGCAAATCGGCAATGGGAAATCTTCGCTTTATTCAGTTCCCTCATCCTGGCGGTGAGCATCGCCCCGGCCCGGACGGTAGGAGTAAGCAGTGGAATCAGGTGCAAAGAACATCTGGCCGATGAGATTGAAAACGTGGGCAAAAGCGAGCAACGCGAACTCGCCAGCCTGATGATCGTCCTGCTGGCCTATCTGCTGAAATGGCAATACCAGCCGGGCCAGCGCGGCAGCAATTGGGAAACGACCATCAAAACCCCGGCGCAACGACATATCCCGTCGCATCGGCAAGTCCCCCGGGCCTGAAGGCGATACTGGCCGATACGGATTGGCAGGCGGATGTATGGCCGGATGTGATCGGCCATGCTGTCAGGGAAACCGGACTGAAGGAAGGCACGTTTCCAGTGTCTTGCCCGTGGCCGATGGAACGTGTTCTCGCGGCCGATTGGCTGCCATGAGCGGAACAGGCAAGCCCTTGGTTTATGCCTGTTGATTCTTGGTGCCAAATTTGCGGGCTGCCTTGCGGAAGTGAACCGGCTTTTTCGGCCCGATTGTTGACAGCGAATAATTTGTGAATTATTTTTCACATATGATAGACGTGCGGCAGACCATTGTTTTCGCCAAATGGCAACGTGGCTTGCGTGATGTCCGCGCAGTTGCCCGGATTGAAATCCAGATTCGTCGACTTTCTCTGGGCAATTTCGGCGACGCAAAGCCGATTGGGGAGGGATTGAGCGAAATACGGATCAAATACGGACCGGGCTACAGGCTTTATCTCATGCAGCGCGGACCTGTCTTGGTGGTGCTTCTATGCGGCGGCGACAAGTCCTCGCAAGCCGCCGATATTGTCAGGGCTAAAATGCTTGCGAAGGAATGGACCAATGACTCTTGAAACAATTGCGTGGAAACCCGGCGAATTTCTGGTGAGTCCGGAGGCCATCGTTGCCTATGTCGAGGCGGCTTTTGAAGACGGTGATCCGTCTTTGATAACACACGCGCTTGGGGATGTGGCGCGCGCCAAAGGCATGTCGCAGATTGCCCGTGAGGCTGGCGTCACGCGGGAAGCTTTGTACAAAGCGCTGACCGCTAGCGGTGATCCCAGGCTTTCGACCTTGATTGGCGTGATGAAAGCCCTTGGACTGAAGCTGACGGCATCGGCGGCGTGATGGGGGGACTCAAGCCAGTTTCCGGCACCCCAGGAACAACCCAAGGGTGCTGTTTCCCTGTCGCCTAGCCCCTCACCAGCGCCGCATAATCCTCCACCAAAGCCAGCGAGATATTCCCCGGCTTGAAGCTGTAGGGGCCAACTTCCGAAACCGGCGTTACTTCCGCGCCGGTGCCGCAGATGAAGCATTCGTTGAACGAGGCCAGTTCCTCGGGCAGGATCCGGCGCTCCACCACTTCCATGCCGCGCTTTTTGGCAACGCTGATCACGGTTTTCCGGGTGATGCCGTCGAGGAAACAATCGGCAATCGGGGTATGGATCACGCCATCACGCGTGAAAAATACATTGGCCCCGGTGCATTCGGCCACCCGGCCCTGCCAGTCCAGCATCAGCGCGTCGGCATAGCCCTTGCGCTCGGCCCGGTGTTTGGAAATGGTGCAGATCATGTAGAGGCCAGCCGCTTTGGAATGGCACGGCGCGGTCATCGGGTCGGGGCGGCGGTAGTCGGCGATGTCGAGGCGGATGCCTTTCATCTTGGTCGCCATGTCAAACATGCTCGGCCATTCCCACGCGCAAATCGCCACATGGATGGTGGCGTTCTGTGCTGCAACCGCCATCATTTCCGAGCCGCGCCACGCCACCGGGCGCACATAGAGATCGCCGCCGCCATTGGCCGCCACCACCGCTTCCTTGGCGGCGATCAACTGGTCCACGCTATAGGGGATTTCAAAATCCAGCAGTTCCGCCGACTTTTTGAAACGCTGCGAATGCTTGCGGCTTTCAAAAATCTTGCCCGCATAGGCGCGCTCGCCTTCAAACACGCAGGAGCCATAATGCAGGCCGTGCGACAAAACATGCAGCCTGGCATCCTTCCATGGCACCATCGCGCCATCCATCCAGATAAAGCCGTCACGTTGGTCGAAGGACAGTGCCATGGTATGTTGCTCCCTTAAAGCTGCTTGCCGGTTTGCACTTTGCTCACTAGTGAATAGGCCGCAAGGGCAAAATATGTCAACAGTGCTGACTTAATTTTTGGCGAAAGTGCGCATGAATTCGAAG
>JAYVYA010000468.1:0-1816 GCA_043784745.1 Hyphomicrobiales bacterium | reverse complement strand
GGCGCAAGCTGCCAGAGGGGTTTTTGGGTCCTGATAAACCGGGCCAGTGTTACAACCCCGCCCATACAAGCGCTGCCTCCGCCAGCCCCGGCACTTGCGCCCCCGTCACCGCTTCCAGCCGCACGCTGGTCACCGGCCCCTTCCGCTCCGTCTTCTTCCACAGCAGAGCGGCCCCCAGGGCAGTGCCGTCGCGCGAATGGCTGGTTTGGACGCGCTGGCCGGGGCGCAGCGCTGCCAGCAGCCGGGCGAAGGGCAGGTTTGTCGCAAAACCACCATCGATAATCACCGGCTTGTCGCGGCTCTCCAGCGCATCGAGGCAGGCATGGGCGGTGAAGGCGACGTAGAGCGCGCCCAATGCGCGCTTTTCCGCCGCGTTCTGCGGCGGCAAGCCGGTGATGCGGCCCTTGTTGGCGGAACCGGGAAACAGCCCGTCATCGGCCCCGAACGAGGGCAGGGCCAGGGTATTGCGGGCGATGAGGTCACCGGCGGCGGCGAGCACTGCGGCATCGGCCACTTGCGGCGCGTCGCCTGTAATCAGCTGGTATTCCCGGCCAGCCATGGTCAGGGTGGAGGCGACCGGGCCACCATCGACATCGACATTGGCAACCATGCCGCGCGCGGCATCAAGCGTGGCCAGATTGCGCGCCCGGTCAAAGCCGATCATCCAGGTGCCGGTGGACAACAGGGTGGCCTCATCCATCCCCGCCGCCTTGTAGCGATAGAAGTTGGCATTGCTGTCATGCACGCCGCACAACACCTGCGTATCGGACGCAAGGCCGGTGGCGGCTGCGACGGCGGCGCTGATATATCCCAATGGTTCGCCCGCTCCTGCAAAGGGCGGAAACAGTTTTTGCCAGCCCAGCAATTTAACCGTGCTGGAAAAGTCGCCCGCCAGCGGTGCCCAGAGGTGGCTTTGCGCCATGATATGGCTGATCTCGCTGGCCCGCCGCCCGCCCAGCCGCCAGGCGATATATTGCGGAAACCCGAGAAAATATTTTCCGCGGGCAAATTCCGCCGGGAAATCACGGGCCTGGAAAAATATCTGCCGGGCAATCCGCATGAGGCCGGGGCCTTGCGTTGTCATCACCTCCCAATATGGCGGGGCGATTTTGGCATAGGCTTCGTCCAGCCATAGCGGCGCATCCGCCTCATAATCCAGCATCGGCAGCACCGCGCCCGCCTCATCGCACAGCACGCCGGTGCAGCCATGGGTGGAGGTGATGATGGCCCTGATATTGTGGCGGGGGGCGAGGTTTTTCAGGCTTTCAAGCGCCCAGTTTTCAATGCCCGCTGTGTCAATCAGCCGGTAGGGGCGGGTGCCGGTGAAATCATTGGCGCGGCTGGTCTGGTCGATCGCCTCGCCATCGGGCGTGGCGATCAGCAGTTTCAGATTAGTCTTGCCGATATCTAAGACGGCGATCACTTCGGCTGGCTGGGACAATGCAAGCTTCCGGCGGGCTGGATTTTGCGCTATTGCCCATGCTAGCTGGTTCACCAGCCAGGATAAAGGCCGTGAGGCTGGAAAGAACGGGGGACATCTTGCTGAAAAACATCGATCCTTTGCTGAGCGCCGATCTGCTCGGCCTGCTCGACGCCATGGGCCATGGCGACGAAATTGTCATTGCCGACCGCAATTTCCCGGCCCATTCCGTCTCGCTGGAAACCGCCTCCGGGCGGCTAATCGAGCAGCGCGGCGTGGACAACAACCAGATGGCCAGGGCAATCCTCTCGGTGTTTCAGCTCGACTCATTTGTCGAAACGCCGATTTACCACATGCAGGTCATCGGGGAGCCGGCCAAGGTGCTGGGCGTCCATT
>JAYVYA010000467.1:0-8603 GCA_043784745.1 Hyphomicrobiales bacterium | reverse complement strand
CACATCATTGCTGACCGATCCGCTGTTGATGGCCGCCAGCGCAATATCGCCGCCATTGGCAAAGAGCGTTTTGGCGAAGCCTGCGGGCTGGGCGGTCGCGGCGGGATCTCCCACCACAACCTTTGTGCTGCGTGACAGCACGTCCGAACTGTCCATCGCCGAAAACACCAGCACTTTGCCGACCACCGGCAATTTGATCGGATCCACCAGCGTGACCGACGTGGCAATGTTGGCCATGTCCGACGCTGCCAGATAGGCGGCCACCGGCGGGCCGGTTGCGATGGTGCCCGAACCCACGCTGATTGAAGCGCCGCCATCCACGCTCACCATGGTAACGTCGGTCACTGTCACATTGACGCCGGCCTCAATGCCAAACAGCGAGGCCGGGATAATGCCGGGAATATAGCCAACGCCGACATCCTTGGCGGTAACGGCAATGCTGACGCTGGTATTGGCCTGCGAATCCAGCGTGCCCGCCGTAATCACCGAACCGGTGAGGAAGCTGACTGTCGCGCTGTTGCTGGCGGTGACGGAAACCGAATGCAGCAAATGCGCGTTGGAATTGGAGACAATGTCACTGACCATGACAGTGCTGATGATCGACAGGGCCCCATTGGCGTTCAGCGTGCCGGCGATCACAATCGAGGCTGTATTGGCCGTCGTAATCGCCGCGCTGGTCACCAGATTGAAATCAGTTGCGGTCGTGATCGACTCGGTCGAGGCGGAATTGGCCATCAGCGAGATAGTGGTGCCAGAAATTGAGCCAGATGCATCGACAATGATCGATGCGTTCATGGCCGGGGCCACAATAGTCTCCGCACCTGCCGCAACGCTCACCAGTCCAGACAGCGACGTGTCGGTGACCAAGCCGCTATGGGCGCTGGTGACACTTGCCGAGACGCCCGCCGAATCAATCAAATTGCCGGCAAATTCAATGCCCGCGCCCAAGCCGTCGATGATGAACTGGCCGGCGTTGAGCTGGTCGAAATTGATCGAATCGACAATCAGCTTGTCGCCGGCACCCAGCTTCAGCTCAAACGACTGGTTAGCTGTTGGTACGATGTTGAAGAAGCTGGTGCCGCCATCGGTGCTGAGAATATCAAGGCCAACGGTCGTGCCGATCCCGTTGATCCGGCCCTTCAGCTCGAAATTGCGGTTGGTCGTTCCCGACAGGTCGAACGAGGCGGGGTCGCCAATGTCGATGGCACCGACATGGGCATAGTTAAGCTTCTGCCCGTCCAGCGCCACCGTGTCATAATCGGGCCCGAGCGATGTCGCCACCGCCTTGTGCTGGCCGTTGTCAAATACCAGCGTGTTCTGCCCGCCCGCGCCGCCGTCAAACACACCCGACAACCCGCCGCCATTCTCAACCGTCAGCGTGTTGGCTCCATGGCCCGCACCGGCGATATCCCCCACATTCTGGAACGACAGCGAGACGCCGCCTCCGGTAACTTTGCCACCGTTGGCCCCGGTCAGGGTCCAGTTGGTTGCGCCCGCATTGTCAAAAACAATCGAGTCCTGACCCGTGCCGCCGGTGAACGACAGAGACGGCGTTTTGATGCCCGCAAACGAATTGGCATCGATGGTCAGCATGTCGTGGCCGCTGCCGCCAAGGATCGAAACCGCCGAAATTTCGCCGATATCGCCAAAAACGAGCACGGCTCCGCCATGGCTCTGGTCCAAAATCTGGATGCGCTGCACCGACACGGCCTGGTTGTTGATCTGCTCCGTGGCATTGACCAGCTGCACCAGCAGGCTGTGATCGGCGGGCGGCGCGCCAAGGTCATGTGCCAGGTTGAGGGTCAGCACATCGGCATTCAGCAGCAGTCGCGGCTCCAGCGGATCAAAGATCACGCGCTCATGATTGGCGACAGCCCGCGAGATGCGCTCGCGCAGCCGCAGCAGCCACAAAGGCGGGCGCACCCGGCGCTTGCTGGAATTGGGCAACTTCTTCTTGGGGCGACCGAACAGGCCAGTCGACTGAAATGGAAAAGACAAGGCGGACCCCCTGGGATTCCTGCGATATTAGCCGCCAGCCCTGCGGCTGGCGGTTTAGGCATTTTACTCTTTACTTCAGCGCCAATCCGGAAACCGGAGAGGACGCCAGCCGTCTCAGGCAGCTGCGGGCGCTTCCAGCCCGGCGCTTTCCTTCACATCCTCCACCGGCAGACGCTCGGCCAGCGGTGTGAAATTCCGCATCGAATGCAGCGTGGCATAGATCAGGTCGAGATCGCCGCTGCGGGCCAATTGCGACAGCGCCTCGCCCGGGAGGTTGCGCAGCTTCTCGCGGTTGAGCGACTTGAAGCCGCCGAGCAGCATCCGCTGGCCGCTCCGGGTCACGAACTGGGCCTGCATGGTCTCAAACAAATCCAGCCCGGCCAGGCGATCGCAAAAGCTGCGCGTCGCGACATATTGCGCCTGGTAGGACTGGAGAAAATTCAGGACGCCTTGCAGATATTGGGTGCGTGTGCCGTCGGCATCAAACAGGCGCTCGCCGCGCCCCTGCCGGTTGACGCCAGCAAACTTCTCGTCGACGCAAAGAGTGAAATTCTCGCCATCATCGCTGGAGAACACGAATGGATAGCGCCGCACGAAAGCCGGGATATATTTGCCAGCCCAGCCGCCTTCCGCATCGACGCTCAAGTTTTCATTGTCGCGCACGCCCATCAGCACGGCTGGCATCAGGCTGTCGCCTTCGCCTGTAAAAACAATCGGATATTCCGCGCAGGAAAGTTCGAATTCCACTGTCGTCAGGGGAACCGAATTGACGTCGCGAGCAAAAGAATAATCCCCTGTGCTGCGGATCGAAATATCGCCATGGGCCTGCGGACTCACCGGAACCGCCCGCTCATAGATCAGTAATTGCTTTGCCATGCCTTCCATTCCCCCTGATTGCCAATCACCGTCGGCACTTGTTGCCCGATTGCACCGCCAAAAAACCAAGGGCGCGCAACGAAACCAGTATTACAGCAGTAATTGGTATCATGTGATCGATCTGATTGCAATGGCGACTTACATAAACCGGCACTTCTGCTTGCTGCAATCGCGACGTAACCTGCGGTTGCAACAGCCCGGTGCCAGCGCCCCGTTTTGAAGCACCCTGTCGGGATGGCGCATGCCGTTCCAGGCTAGTTGGACGAACACCCGCTCCATGAAACAACAATTACCACAGGCTGCCGGAAACACCCTTTGGCAATCGACCGTTTCTGCACGGATTGGCTGTCCATTTTTGGAGGTATCCTGCGACAGGCAGGCAGCCGCGTCTCACCGCTTTCCGTGACGCCTGCCCCCGCTTTGCCTCACCGGCAGGATATGCTAATTGTCGCTGTCTCAAGACAGGACAGGGCTATGGCAAATTTCGGCAAACATCGTCCCGGCGCGCGACAGGAAGTGCAGCGCCGGAAGCTGGCGCTGGCCGCGCCGCTGCTGGCGCTGGCCATTGTTCTGGCCCCGGCCATGGCGCGGGCTGACCCGGTTGACTGCGTTATCGAGCCTTCGCTGGTCGTCAAGCTTGGCAGTCCCATCACCAACATCCTTGCGGATGTGCTGATTGAGCGCGGTGATATCGTTAAAACCGGTCAGGTGGTCGCGCACATCGAATCCACGCTCGAACTGGCCACGGTCGAATACAACCGCGCCCGCTCGCAGAGCAATTCCGAGATTGACGCCAAGGAGGCGCTGCTGGCGCAAAGGCAGGCGGTCATGGCCCGCAAGCGCAGCCTGCAGCAGGCCTCGATTGTCAGCGCGCAGGATATGGAAAACGTCCAGACCGAGTTCAATGTCGCCCGCGAAGAGGTCGCCCTCGCCAGGCTCAACAAAAAAATGGCGATGATTGAGCTGGGGCGCTCCCAGTCGCAGCTCGACCAGCGCACCATCCGAAGTCCCATTGACGGCATTGTCACGCGCCGCCTGCTGGGTCCGGGCGAATATGTCAATCCCGAAACCCAGATTGCCACCATTGCGCGGATCAACCCGCTCAATGTCGAGACTTATTTGCCGGTCAAGAACTATGGCCGGATCAAAACCGGACAGACCGCCACCGTGCGCCCCAATGCCCCGGTCGGGGGCGAATACAAGGCCGAAGTCATTGTCGTTGACCAGGTTTTCGACGCCGCCAGCGGCACGTTCGGCATCCGGCTCAAACTGGCCAACCCCGGCAATACCATTCCGGCCGGCCTGCGCTGCAAGGTGGATTTCGATCTGCAATGACCCTGGCCTGAAGCATCGCGCCGCTGCTATCAACCCGCCCGCACCAGCCCGGCCAGCAGCGCCCGCACCTTGTCCGGCACGGGCACCGGCCTCTGGCTGGCGCGCCCGACATAGACATGGGTGAACTCGCCTTGGGCGGCGAGTTCGTCCGCGCCGGCCCGGAACAAGCCGAGCCGGTAATGCACCGAGGTTGTCCCGATCCGCTCCACCGCGACACCCGCTTCCAGCGCCTCGGGAAACGCCAGCGAGGCGAAAAAGCTGCAGCGGTTTTCCACCACCAGCCCGACGATGTCGCTGGTTTTGACGTCCAGCGCGCCGCCTGCGATCAGCATCTGGTTCACCGCCGTGTCAAACAGCTGGAAGTAAACCGCGTTGTTGATGTGGCCATAGACGTCATTGTCGCCCCAGCGGGTGGTGAGCGGCACAAAGATGGCGAAGTCGGCCCGGGTTTTGCGGGGCGGGCGAAGGGTCATGGCTTGACCTCGGTGGTGCCAAGTGCCTGCGCCAGCCGCATTCTGGCCGAGCCAGGTTTGAGCGGCTTTTGCTGGCTCTCATGCGGAGCCCAACCGGACAGCCAGATGAGTTCGAAGGTTGCGCGCACCCGCCCGTCCGGGTCGGCAAAGTTCTCGGCATAAATCGCGCCAGCGCGCATCAGCACCTCGCGGCGCAGGGGTTTGCGGCTGCGCTGGATAAGGTTGTTGGTCGCCCCCATGGCGCGGAGATCCTGCATCAGCGCCAGCATCGAGGCATAGCGCACAGTGACATTGTCCACATCCGTCACCGGCAAGGCGAGACCGGCGCGCTGCAACAAGCCGCCCAGATCGCGCAAATCGGCAAAGGGCGCGACGCGCGGGCTGGCACCGCCGGTGATTTCGGCCTCGGCGGCGGCAAAAGAATGGCGCAATTCATGCAGCGTCTGCCCGCCGGGCAGGCAGGCGAGGAACAGGCCGTCGGGGCGCAGGGCGCGACGGATTTGGGCGAGAGTGCCAGGCAGGTCGTTGATAGTGTGCAGGGCGAGGGCGGAAATGATCAGGTCGCAGCTTCCGGAGGCGAGCGGCAGGGCTTGCGGGTCAGCCACCACCCCCCTGCAATAGCCAAGAGCGGCAGCGACGGGCGCAAGGTGCTGCGTCGTCCCATTGCTCAGTCCTGCCCGCAAGGCATTGGCCAGCAGCGGCCCTGGGGTGGCAAGATCAACAATACTGGCGAATTCCTGCTTCACCGCCGACAAACGGTCCAGCATATCTTCCGCTACCCGTTCCAGCAGGAACATCGGCGGTGTACCTCGCCACGCGCGGGCAAGGCGCTGGCGGGTGAGGGCGGTGTCGAAAATGGCGGGGGTCATGGATACCTGGGACCGCGCGTTTTTTACGCGCTCCTGTTTGCAGGACAATCCTGCCAGTCAGGCTAAAATGCAGCGGCGGCAACAGCGCGTTAAAAACGCGCGGTCCCAAGGTCCAGCTAATTATACGGGTCCGCCGCGTCCCTCAACCCGTCACCGACAAAGTTGAAGGCCAGAATCACCAGCACCACCGGCACGATGGGCAGCATCAGCCACGGATAAAGGGCGACAATGTTGATGTTCTGCGCCTCCGACAGCATCACGCCCCACGAGGTAATCGGCGGGCGCAGGCCAAGGCCAAGGAAGCTCAGCGCCGTCTCGCCCAAAATCATGCGCGGCAACGTGATGGTGGCCGAGGCGATGAGGTGACTCATGAAGCCGGGCAGCAAATGCCGCCCGATGACGCGGGCGGGCTTGGCCCCCATCAATTGCGCCGCCAGCACATAATCTTCCTCGCGCAGGGACAGCAGCTTGGAGCGCACGGCGCGCGCAAGGCTGGTCCAGTCCATCAGGCCAAGGATGATGGTGATGCCGAAATAGACCAGCAGCGGACTCCAGGTCGGCGGCAGCACGGCGGAAAGCGCCAGCCAGAGCGGGATGTGCGGCAGGCTCTGCATGATCTCGATGATGCGCTGCACCACCATGTCAAACCAGCCGCCATAATAGCCCGCCAGCCCGCCAATGACGATGCCCAGGCTGAAGGAGATGATGATGCCTATCAGGCCGATGGTCAGCGAAATCCGCGCGCCGTAAATGATGCGCGACAGCATGTCCCGCCCGAGCCGGTCGGTGCCAAGGAAATAGGCGGTGCCGTTGACTGCCGGACAAACGAAGTGGAAATCCCCCTTCACCAGGCCCCAGAACCAGTATTTGTCTCCCGTGCACATAAACCTCAGGGGCTGTACCTGGGATGTATTCACCGTATATTCGCGTTTTAACGTCTCCATGTTCAGCTTGAAATCGGTGCCATAAACGAAAGGCCCAACAAAGCTGCCCTGATCGAACAGGTGAATTCCCTGCGGGGGATGGCGGATCATGTCGGTATTGCGGCTGTCGGCCTGATAGGGCGCGACGACCTCGACGGCCATGATCATCAGATAGGCGGCAATCAGGAAATAGCCGGAGATCACCGCCAGCCGGTGGCGCTTGAATTTCCACCAGATCAACTTCCATTGCGGGGCGGAGTAAAGTTTCTCCTGCGCCGCCGACATTTGCTCGATTGAATACGGATCGAACGGGGCAGTCGAGACGAAATGGGTCGAAGACAGGGGAGGCGCGGGCATCTCGTTCATTTCGTGCTCCCCCCCGACAGCCGGATGCGCGGATCAAGGAACGCCAGCGCAATATCGGAGATCAGCACCCCGATCATGGCCAAGAACGACAGGAAGACCAGCAGGGAACCCGCCAGATACATGTCCTGGCTTTGCAGCGCCCGCAACAGCAGCGGGCCAGTGGTGTTGAGCGAGAGCACGATGGCGGTCAGTTCCGCGCCCGACACAATCGAGGGCAGGATGTCGCCAATGTCGGAGACGAAAAAGTTGAGCGCCATGCGCAGCGGGTATTTCACCAGCGCCCGGAACGGGTGCAGCCCCTTGGCCCGGGCAGTGGTGACATATTGCTTTTGCAATTCGTCCAGCAGGTTGGCGCGCAGGCGGCGGATCATCCCGCCGGTGCCGGCAGCGCCGATGACGAGCACGGGAATCCACAGATGCGCCAGGACGGACTTGAACTTGGCCCAGCTCATCGCCTGGTCAATGAATTCCACATCCATCAAACCTCCGATGGAGGTGCCAAAATAGACATTGGCAATATACAGCGCCACCAGCGCCAGCAGGAAATGCGGCACGGCAATGCCCAGCAGCCCCATGAACGTCAGGCTATAATCGGCCCAGGAATATTGGTGTGTGGCCGAATAGATGCCGATGGGAAAGGCAATCAGCCAGGTGACAATGATGGTGGCAAAGGAGATCAGCATGGTCATGGCCAGGCGCCCGCCGACCACCTCGCGCACGGGCAGGTTATATTCGAAGGAATAGCCGAAATCGCCTTGCGGTATCCCCTTGATCCACAGGAAATACCGCTCCACCGGGCCTTTGTCGAAGCCATATTCGCGCTTGAGGAATTCAATCCGGCTAAGGTCGGCCTTTTCGCCGGAGGCTGCGGCGTCGGCCACCAGATTGTCGAAATAATTGCTTTGCGGCAATTCCATCACGGTGAAAATCAGCATGCTCGACACCAGAATGGTCGGGATCATGATGAGGATGCGGCGGAAAATATAGCGAAACAGCATTATTTTGTCTCCGCCACAGTCACATTCGAGAAGAAGAACATGTCCACCCGGTACATGCCGAAGAACGAGCCGGGTTCAAAGCTGTAAATACCCTTTTCTGGCACGTTTTTCAGCAGGTTGGAAACGACGACCGGCTGCGGAATCTGGTTGACGATGCCGATGGAGAAGACTTGCTCGGCATTGATGTCCAGCATCTTGTCCCAGATATCTTTTCGCGTCGCCGTGTCAGCCGAGATGCGCCATTGCTTCAGCAGGTCCACCAGCTGCTGGGCGGCGGGAATGGTAATCGCCTCGCCCTGCTTGCCGCTGCTTTCGGTAAACAGGCCCCATTTTGGCCAGTTGAGCTGCGCGGCGTCGGAAGGCGCAAGGCTGGCAGGTTCCATGTCCGCCGTCTGCACCGCATTGTCCATGCCCGCCCAGATGGACATCACCGTCTCGCCGCTCAAGGCGCGGCGGCGGAACAGGTCACGGTGGGAGGAATGCGGGATGATGCGGATGCCAAGCTTGCGGAAATCCTCGCCGACCAGTTCCAGAATATCGGTTTCATCCGTGCTTTCACCGGCGGTTTCCACCGTGAATTCGGCACGTCGGCCATCGGGCAATTTGCGGTAGCCCTCCATGTCGCGCCGGGTCAGGCCAATATCGTCGAGCATCGCATTGGCTTTGTCCGGATCAAACTTGGTCCAGGCGGCTTGCAGTTCGGGGCGGAAGAGGGGGCTGAGTGGAATGACCGTGTTGGCACTCTCCTTGGCGAGGCCAAAGAAA
>JAYVYA010000466.1:0-3656 GCA_043784745.1 Hyphomicrobiales bacterium | reverse complement strand
CCTTTGCGCCGCCGGATCACCATCGGTTTTATGGCCATGTTCGGCCTGCTGGCGGTGGGGCTGGCGATTTTGATGTCGAACCCGGAGTTTCGCGAATTCCTGATCCAGCGCGCCGCACTGGTGCAAGATTATGATGGCGGCGAGACGGGGCGGTTTGGCAGCCAGCTGCGCTCGATCCCGATGCTGCTGGACCGGCTGCTGATCGGCTTTGGCCCGCTGCAATTCCGGCATGTGTTCGAGCTGGAGCCGCATAATTCCTATATCAGCGCGTTTGCCAATTCCGGTCTGGCGGGCGGCTTCACGTTTTTTGCGCTGGTAGGGCTGACCAGTTTTGTCGGTTTCCGGCTCTGCATCAAAGCCTCGCCTTACCGCAGCGCCGCCCATGTCATCTGGCCGCCACTATTCGGGCATTTCCTGCAAGGCTTCCAAATTGACATTGACCACTGGCGGTTTTTTTACGTGGCGATTGGCGCGATCTGGGCGCTGGAAGCGGTGCGGGTGGAATGGGCGAAGAGGCATGTATAGAGGCGGTCGCGGCCCCCTTTTTCTGACAAGCTTGATACAAAAGGCGGTCAGCGACCGCCTCTACAATGCTGCTGCCCGCCCCAGCATTTCCCGGTAAATCCCCGAAATTGCCCCGACATGGCGCTCCAGCGTTGGCGGGCTGGACCAGAAACTCGCGTGCGCCGCCCTCGACATGGCGCGCACCACTGCATCATCGCCCACCCGGCGCAGGGCACCCGCGAGCGCCTCTGCGTCCGCCGACTTGAACCACAGGCCGGAAACCCCGTCTTCAATCTCTTCGCGCCCGGCGCAGCCGTCGGAGACGATGACGGGGGTGCCCAGCCCCTTGGCTTCGAGCACCGTCAAAGGCTGGCCCTCATACCAGAGCGAGGGGAACACCAGCGCCCGCGCCGCGCGCATCAGAGCCTTGACTTCGGCGGGCGATTTCCAGCCCAGAATGCGCGCCTCGGGAAAACGGGCTGCCAGTTCTCCGGCCACCGGGCCATCGCCGACAAAAACCGGGAGGATGCCCGCCTTGCGCGCTGCTTCGGCAAACAGGAAGGGGCCTTTTTCCGGCGAAATGCGGCCCACGAAAATCACGTCGCCGGTGGCGGCGTCCGGCTTTGGGCCGAGATTTTCGACGGCAACCGGGTTGGAGACATCGTGCAGGCGCACGCCCCTTGGCAGGCGGCCCGCCACAATGCCGGCCTGAAAGCGCGAGATGGTGATGTAATCGGTAAAGGCACCGGGCAGATTGGCCACTTGCGTCATCACCACCTGCCGGGCGCTGCGCCAGAGTTTTCGCGGATAATTGATGCTGTCGCAATGGGTGGACAGGCAGGCCGCCGACATCGGTGCCAGCTTGCAGACATGACCCTGCTGGTAATTGTAGAAGCCGCCATTGGGGCAGAACAGGAAATACTCGTGAATGGTATACAGCGCCGGCAGTTTTGAGGCAATGATCGGCCCGGCGATGGACGGCGACAATGCCTTGGCCCAGCCGTGAACATGGACAATGGTATTTTCGCGCGGCATTTTTGCCAGCAGCTCCCGCAAGGCCGCCGCAGCCCTGAAATTCCAAACGCCCTGAACGGCGGCGGCCAGTTTGGAGGCATTGCCGAGCAGGTCGGTCTGCCCCAGACACACAACCTCAATCCCCGCAGCGGTCAATCCGGCATCGACCGGCCCGGCGGCGGCAAAAATAATCGGGTTATGCCCGGCCTGCTTCAGGCCATGGGCGGAATCAAACGCCACTTTGGCCTGCCCGCCAGTGACATTGGCATGGTCCAGCACGATAATGACGTTGAACGGGGTGGTAACGGGGGGCATGTCGCTTCCAATCGGCGGGATTGGCCGAACCATGGCGCAAATTCCCTTGCGCATTCTTAAATCCGGGCGCAGCGGTGCGGCGCAGACCGGCGGAGATGTGTCCATGTATGTGCGTTTTGCCCTGCCCTGCCTGGCTGGCCTGATGGGGGCGGCGGGAGTTGCCCTTGCCGCCCGCGCCGCCCATGCGGGCAATGATGCCAGTTTGATGACAGCGGCGCTGTTTTTGCTGATCCACGCCACCGCGATGATTGGTCTTGCCGCTCTGGCACCCGCCGGGCGCTGGCTGGCGGGGGCCGGGCTGGTGCTGGCGCTGGGCACTCTCCTGTTCAGCACCGATCTGGCGATCCGCCATTTCGGCGGATCGGGGCTGTTTGCCATGGCGGCCCCGGCGGGCGGGGTGCTGATGATCCTTGGCTGGCTTGCCGTGTGCCTCGCTGCCCTGCCGCTCTTGCGGCAAAAACAACCTTGAAAACTGGCGGGCTGTCATACGCCTGCAGGGAGCCAGCATTACGCCGAGTTAATGAAAAATCAACGAATGGGTGATGCGCCGCCCCTTCAAACTGTGATATTCAGCACAAATGCGGTTTGTTTGACCTGAACTCCAATAATTAGGGGATGATTTAATGGCCATCGGCAAGCTTGTCAGCGCCGTGATTGTGTTGGGTGCAGGAGCTGTCGGCGCGGCGGTTTATGCGCCCGACTCAGCCGAGAAATACTGGCCGGAGACAGGAGCCAAAGCGGCCATGCTGCGCGGTTACCTGCCTGAAATGGTGCTGGCCAAGCTCCCGCCCACCGCCTTCATCAAGACTACGGCGGTGCCTGCCCAGAAACCGGGTGAGGCCGGCAAGCCCGCAGGCCCCGCCGCCCCGCCGCCGCGCCCGCCGGTGACGGTGGTGACCGCGTCCGCCAAAAAAGGCCCGATGGCGGTGCAGCTTGATGCGATCGGGACGATCCAGCCGGTAGCGACGGTGGCCCTGCGCACCCGCGCCGATGCACAGATCGAGCAGATTTTTGTCAGTGACGGCGCGGCGGTGAAGGCCGGTGACCTGCTCGTCAAGCTCGATTCGCGCCAGATCGAAGCGCAGATCAAGCAGGCCGAGGCGACGCTGGCCAAGGA
Organism: Hyphomicrobiales bacterium; assembly: GCA_043784745.1. Lineage (GTDB taxonomy): Bacteria > Pseudomonadota > Alphaproteobacteria > Rhizobiales > Beijerinckiaceae > JAYVYA01. The sequence goes on along the minus strand of JAYVYA010000466.1, from coordinate 706 downwards.
CATGGCCCAGCTGGAGCAGGGCAACCGCGATGTCGCGCGCTATTCCAACCTCCTGAGCAACGGCACCGGCATCCAGATCAATCTCGACAATGCCAAAACAGTGGTAGCCGGGATGAAAGCCTCGATCCTCGGTGATCAGGCGATCATCGACAATCTGAAGGTGCAGCTGACGTGGTTTACCATCAGCGCGCCGATTTCGGGCCGCATTGGCACGTTTGCCGCCAAGGCCGGCAATATCATCCGCTCGGGCGACAGCACCTCCACCGGCACGCTGGCGACGATCAACCAGATCACGCCGATCTACATCGTCTTCTCCCTGCCGCAGGCGCGTCTGCCCGATTTGCGGGCGGCAATGGCCGAGGGCGGGGCGAGAGCCGTGGCCGTGCCGCAAGGCTCCAGAGAGGGTGTTGCGGGCAAAGTGGCTGTGGTGGATAATTCCATCGATCCGGCCACCGGCACAATCACCGCGCGGGCGATTTTTGAAAACCCCGGTGAAGTCCTCTGGCCCGGACAGCTCTGCAATGTGCGCGTGACGCTGCGCACCGAGCCTGACACGATTTCCGTGCCGCGCGAGGCGGTGCAGAATGGCCAGAACGGCACTTTTGTGTTTGTTATTGAAGACAATGTGGCCAGGACAAAACCGGTGAAAATAGCCCGCACCCAGGATGGCGAGGCTGTGGTAGCGGAAGGATTGACAGGAACTGAG
>JAYVYA010000465.1:0-3728 GCA_043784745.1 Hyphomicrobiales bacterium | reverse complement strand
CGGCCAGGGCTGGTTTGACATGACCGCCTGGCGGCTGGATCCGCCTCACGGTGTCTTCATGCACTGGACCCGGATTGTCGATGTGCCCATGGCCATGCTGATCTGGCTGTTTGGACTGTTTGCCGATCAAGAAACCGCCGAACGGCTGATGCGGCTGGTGTTTCCGCTGGTTTTGCTGGCCGGCCTGTTTGCGGCATCCGCGCGCACCGCCCGTTTGCTGGTTGGCGGGGCAGGTGCGCTGAGTGCCGTGCTGGTGACGATTTTTGGCGGCTCGATGTATGCCTATTTTGCTCCGGGACGTCTGGATCATGACCATGTCGCCGTGCTCGGGCTGGTGCTGATGACCGGGGCGCTGATGCGGGCGCTGGATCCGGCCCAGCCCCGCGCCGCCGCGCTCACCGGCATGATCATCGCCTTCAACCTGTCGGTGAGCCTGGAGACGCTGCCGTTCATCGTCATCGGCGTGGCGGCCCTGCCTGCCGCCTGGATTTTCAATGGCAGGGCGATGCAGCACAATTTGCGGGTTTTCGCGCTGGCTTTGGGCGGCAGTCTGCTGCTGGCCTTTGCCATTACCGTGGCACCGGGGCGTTACCTGAATGGCGCGTGCGATACATTGTCGGCGGCCCATATGGTGGCCGGGCTGGCGGGCAGCGGCCTGTGCCTGGCACTGGCCGCCCTGACTGCGCAGCTCAAGACTTTGCCGCTGCGCTTTGGGGCTGCCATTGTGGCTGGTGTGCTCACCATTGCCAGCCTGGCCCTCGCCTATCCCGCCTGCCTTGCCGACCCCTACGCCCATATCGACCCCGTGATGCGCGCGCTCTGGCTCGACGGCGTCTCGGAGGCCCGGCCGCTGCTGAAGGCGCTGGGGATGCGGCCCAGCCTGTTGCCGATGCTGGTGGTGCCCATCCTGCTCGGCCTTGCCGGGGCTTTGTGGGCAGCGTTGGCCGAGCGTGGCATCGAGCGGACGCGCTGGATTGCCATTTCGGCGATCATTCTGGCCGGATGCGCCGCCTCGGTCTGGCAGGTGCGGGCCACGGGCGTGGCGCTGCCGCTGTCGCTGTTTGGTTCGGTCTATATCATCTTCCGCCTGACCGGTGCCGCGCTGGCGAGAGGCAATCCGCTGGCCGTGCCTGGCATGGCTCTGGCTGCCCTGGTCATGTCGCCGATGTTTCTGGGCATGGTCGCGCCCGATGACAGCAATGCAGCTGAAACCGCGCGCGCGGCCACCGAATTTTCCTGCCGCACCCGGGCGGCCTTTGAGGCGATTGCCCGCCTGCCCCAGGGCACTGTTCTGGCCCCGATTGATACCGGTGCCCACCTGCTGGCGCGCACGCCGCATGGTGTCATGGCGGCCCCTTTCCATCGCAACGCGCATGGCAACCGGCTGGCGCTGGACGCGTTCCGGGCCGAACCGGCGGCGGCAGAAAGCATGGTGCGCGCTTCGGGCACCCGCTACATCGTCTTTTGCCCGGGGATCAATGATATCGAGCTGTATCGCGATATTGCGCCCCTGGGCCTTGCCGCGCAGCTGGATGGCGGCAAGGTGCCGGGCTGGCTGAAACAACTCCCGCTGGACACACCCTACAAGGTTTTCGAGCTGAGATGAACGGGAGGTTACGCAAGCTTAATTAGGGGCGGGGCGATGCCGGGCTTATACCGGTGCCAGCGAAACCCTCGCCGGAGACCTGCCATGTTCCAGAAAATTGCCCTTGGCCTCGTTCTCGTTGGTGGCCTTGCCGGTGCCGCCACCCTTGCCGCCCATGCCCGCCCGCATGGCCCGGATGGAATGGGTGGCCATCGCGGCCAGATGATGCAGCAGATGATGGGCATGACGGATGCCGACCGCGCCGCCTTCCTCGATGCGCGGCTGGCCGCCGTCAAAACCGGGCTGAAACTGACGCCTGACCAGGAGAAGCTCTGGCCCGCCATCGACACCACTGTGCGCGACAATGCCAAAGTGATGGCCGACCTGTTCACCAAAGCCAAAGCGGCAGGCCAGCCCGCCGACATGATCGACGGCATCAACCGCATGGCCGACATGGCCTCCGCCCGAGCCGACGGCCTGCACAAACTGGCCGACGCCGCCAAGCCGCTGTTTGCCACGCTGAGCGATGAGCAGAAGGGGCGGTTGCCGATGCTGGTGCGGGGTGGGGGGCATGGCTGGATGAAATAGGCAGCTTGCGCGATTGATCCCGCCCGGCTTCTGGCCCGGAAGCTGTGATTGTTGAAACTGCCGCAAGCGGGTCGAGCGATCCGGTTGCGACTTTTCGTTTGATGAAGGCCGGATTATTGAGCCTTGGAGCAATGTTGCAATTTGTGCTACGTTGTAGCTCTAGGAGATAGTTCGATGACTCAAAATGCCGTCGTCCGGGCGCGTATAAATGGCGCGATAAAAGACAAGGCTGCAATTGTTCTCGCCGCAATCGGTCTGACCCCGTCAGACGCCTTCCGGCTGATGATGATGCGCATCGCCGCCGACAAAGCGTTGCCCTTTGAGCCACTGATCCCCAACGCCACCACCATTGCAGCCATGCAGGAAGCGCGGCAGGGAAAGCTGGAAAAGGTGACGCTCGATCAATTGCAAGCCATGCTTGATGCGGAAGATTGAGCAGACCGGCCAATTCCGGCGTGATCTGAAACGGGAAGCCAAAGGACAGCATCGCGCTGTTTTGGCGAAGGAGTTTGTCGTCATTGTCAACAGTCTCGTCAATGACGAGCCGCTTGCGGAAAAATTTCGCGACCATGCGCTGTCCGGCAATTGGAAAGACCACCGCGATTGCCATGTGCGTCCTGATCTGGTGCTGATTTACCGCAAGCCGGATGATAGGATGCTACAGCTTGTGAGGCTGGGGTCGCATAGCGAACTGGGGTTGTAGTTTTGGTGTTTGAGGCAAGCGGAGGTGGCCGGAGGCTTCACGCTATTGTTAATCCGAAATTATTTTTTGCGCGGGGGAGTATTCGTCTTTAGATTTACAGTGTCTTTGTCACGGCGAGCTTGCCGCACTGGATTTATATAGATCAATTCTAATAACTCCTCTGTGGTGTTCAAAAGCGTATTGATATCTGCCTCATCTGGTTCATGTCCGCGATGGGCTGCGGCACTTCCAGCGTCAAAAGCAATATATAATCTATCAGACAGTGATCCTGAAATCGATTTCCCTTCTTTTTGCCTTTTTAATTTATCATCAAACTTCCCTTCGTCACCAGTTTTTTTAGTAATAACGGATTCGATTATCGTTCTGGCTCCCATCGCAGCCAAGCCATATGCCTTTAATCCAATGGCCGCATATATATCAGAATGAAGTTTGATGATCCAATGGTCCTCAAAGGTCAAACCAAGTTCCAAATCATTGCCCCATTCGGGCATTTTACGTGTTGATGTAGGTGGGTATAAGGTTGTGTGGACAACATTCTCTGGGCCTTCGTCCGTCATAACATAATCTTCGGAAAACCAATGTTCATGGACAAATGTTACATTGTGGCAACCTTTGCACCGAACTGTCGACCAAGTGTTACCTCCCGATATCTCGGCATCGGGGTCAAGCCAATGCTTTTGAAAACATTTAACAGAATCGTGGTGACGCTGCCCGCCGCACTGGCCGCAATACGATTGGATTTCAGAATTTTCGCTTGTCATTCTGTTCTATCGGTTTGAATTGCACTCAGCTCAGCAAACCAGTTCCCTTCCCCCCGCAGAGCAGCGGAGGGAAGGTTCCTGCAATCCTCAA
>JAYVYA010000464.1:0-6237 GCA_043784745.1 Hyphomicrobiales bacterium | reverse complement strand
CTTAACCAGCCGTTGCGGCGCAATTGCCTGTCGCTGGCCATGCTGGCGGCTTTGCAGGCGGCGCTGGATCAGGCGGGGGCGGACCAATCTGTGCGGGTCATCGTGCTCTCTGGCCAGGGCTCCGCCTTTTGCGCCGGGCATGATCTCAGGGAATTGACGGCACACCGGGCGGATGCCGACAAGGGGGCAGGGTTCTTCAGCGCCACCATGCAGCAATGCTCGGCCCTGATGCAGTCGATCCTCGCCCTGCCCCAACCGGTCATTGCGGCGGTGGAGGGCCTTGCCACCGCCGCCGGTTGCCAACTGGTGGCGACATGCGATCTGGCGATTGCCGCCGGACAAGCCAGCTTTTGTACGCCGGGCGTGGACATCGGCCTGTTTTGCTCGACACCGATGGTGGCTTTGTCACGCAATGTGCCGCGCAAGGCGGCATTGGGCATGCTGCTGACGGGGGAGCCAATCGGCGCAGCGGAGGCGCTGCGGATCGGTTTGGTCAACCAGATTGCCGACGCTGGCGGAGCGGTGGCGGCGGCGCTGGGACTGGCACAAAAAGTCGCGAAAAAGCCGCGCCGGACCGTCGCCATGGGCAAAAAGGCGTTCTATGCCCAGGCGGAGATGAGCTTGTCCCTGGCCTATGATCATGCCAGCATTATAATGGCGCAATGCCTGCTCGGCGCGGATGCCAGCGAGGGCATTGACGCCTTCCTGCACAAGCGCGAGCCTCATTGGGCGCAGGACTGAAACGGGATTTTTTGATGCGATTGAACGGTATCTTGCAGATTTTGATCGCCCTCCTGGTGTCTGGCAGTGGCGTGGCGGGGGCGCAGCCCAAGGCCTACGAGCCGCTGGCGGTGACCTATGACACATCCGCTGCCGCAGACCCGGCCCTCAAAAGCCTGATCGAAAGGCTGCATCTGGCGATCGCGGAGCGAAAGCTCGCCCCGATTGACGCCGCGCTCAGTCCGGTCATCACCGTGATTGAATGTGACAATGATCCGACCAAACCGTGCTCCCCGGCGGTAAAAGGCGCGGTGCGCTCTGCTTTCAAAATGGCCCCTCCCGACCGTATCCGGGCGGCCTTGTGCTGCCGCGACATTGCGCCGGGCAAAATCACCCGGGCCCTGCGCGAGGAAACAGTGCTGGGGCTGATTGGGGCGGCGCTGGAAGAGGAAACCATTGGCACCCACCCGGCTCTGCCTGGTGCCGCCTGCCTGCCCGCCTGGCCGATGTTTGACGGCGCAAAGGCGGCGGCGATTGCGGCGGCTGCCGACATCGAGAACGATAATCTGCGGGTTACGGCGCGCGAACTGGTGCTGAAAGCCCGGCCCGATCCCGGTGCGCCGGAAATCGCCCGCCTGCCCGCCGGGCAAATTGCGCCGCTGGTGACAGACTTGCCGGAATCCCTGCCCGATGGCTGGACGGCGATTGCGATCCCGCAGGGTGGCTATGGCTATACCGAGCAACTGGGCCTCAACGAGATTGCACCGGGCGGCCTGTGTTTCATGAAAAATGACAGGGGTGTCTGGGAAATTGCCCTTAGTATCCAGCGCCGGAGCTGAGCCAAATTGGACAACGACCATTATTTGGATGAAATGATCCGCGAGACACTGAAAAGCGTCCGGCGTATCGCCATGGTCGGCGCGTCCGGCAATCCAGCGCGGCCGTCCTTTCTGGTGCTGAAATATCTGGCCGGGCGCGGGTTTGACATGGTGGCAATCAATCCGGGACTGGCCGGGGGCGATATTCTGGGCACGCCGGTCTATGTCCGGCTGGCTGATGTCCCTGGACCGATCGACATGATCGACATTTTCCGCAATTCGGAGGCGGCGGGCGGCATTGTGGACGAGGCACTGGCGCTGCCTTGCCTGCCCAAAGTGATCTGGATGCAATTGACCGTGCGCAATGATGCGGCGGCGGCGCGGGCCCAAGCCAGGGGCGTGCGGGTGATCATGAACCGCTGCCCCAAAATTGAATATGCCCGGTTGTCGGGCGAAATCGGCTGGAGCGGCGTCAATTCCCGCCTGCTCTCGTCGAAAAAGCCGAAAATGTCCGGCAAAGGGTTTCAGAGCCTGTCGATTGACCGGCGGTAGGGCAACATTCGGCAACCTGGCTCAGGCGGTGCGCCGCCGTCTTGGGAGCGCGGGATTTCAACCCGCCCGTCGGGCGTGTCCCGTTTTCCCTGCGGCCAACAATAACGTGGCGCAAGGAGCCGGCTGGAAAGCCCGCCACCTCGGATGGGGCAAGCCTGCGCTGGGCCACGCACCGTCAAATAGCGTCCAGCCGCTGGCCGAACCCCGGAAATTCCGCAATCGTCAGTACAAATTCCGGCCCGTGCTCGGTAATAATGCCCCAGCCTGCAGTGGACGGGACACGGTGGATGAACGTGCGGCGTTTGACAGCATCAATCACCCAAAGTTCCCGCACGCCATGCCGGGCATAGACCTGCGCCTTGCGCCCGCGATCATAGGCCAGGGTTGAGTCGGCGATTTCGATGGCAATGAGCAGGTCAGGGCTGCGGATATCTTTCAACGGAATTGCACGTGGGAACAGGCAAATGTCCGGCTCAACAAATGTGTCAGAAGACAGGAAGATTGAAGATTCCAGTCCAATCCGCAGGTTTTTTGGCCGTGCGGCACCAATTGCGATGGCCAGTTCCGATTTGATCAGTTCATGCGGGTCATGTTTGGCATTCATCGGAACAATCTCGCCGTCAATCAGTTCAAAATTGTCCGATTCATCCATAAGCCCGGCTTCCTGCAGCGCGAGAATGTCGGCGACGGTGTATTTTTCCTGCGTGGAAACCTGTTTGGCGAGGGACATGGGTGCACCTCCTGTCATGCTGCGGGCAGCCTACCACATGCCCGCGACAATGCGAACGCCCACCCCCTGCTACCGGTTGAAGCAGCTTTGAGTCGAGACGGTTCCCTCATGGTGAGGAACGAAACCCTTGCGCAGTGTCTCGAACCATGGGGGAAGCTTCGTGGCCGGAAAACACCGCGCCCTCACCCTGAGGAGGCCTTCTTCAGGCCGTCTCGAAGGGTGTGGCAGGGTGTTTTCATCCAGTTGCCCTGAACGCCCTACCCGCTCACCTTGCCAAAATCGGCCACCTGCCCCATCGCCTCGCGCAATTCGTTGAGCAAACGCAGGCGGTTGAGGCGGGTTTTGGGGTCTGGATCTGTGACTTTGACGGCTTCGAGAAAGGCGTAGAGCGGCGTGCGCATTTGCGACAGCGCGCGCATGGCACCGGCGAAGTCTTCCGCCGGGATGCATTTAGCTAGCGCGTCGCGAACGCGCTCGATCGCCCCGGCCAGCACGTTTTCCTCATAGACCTTGCGCAGGTTGGGCGCGTGGTGCGCGGCAAACGCCCCGGCCCCGTCCTTCTTCTCCTCATCGCGCAGAAAGTTGGCGGCGCGCTTGTAAACCTCCAGCAGGTTCTTGCCGTCGTCGGTATCGAGGAAGGCGGACAGGGCATTTACGCGGGTGACGATCATCAAAAGGTCATCCTGGCCGGGGAGCGCGAAGACGGCATCAATGAGATCGTGGCGGGCACCTTTGTCGCGCAGGTAGATTTTGAGGCGGTCAGTGAAGAAGGCGAGGAGGCTGGACGAGTAATCCAACCCTTCATATGCCAAAAATCTGCGTTCGGTGACAGGATAAGCTTTTGGTAATCCAGGTTTAGATTCATAAGGAGTAGCGGCGATCGATTCGTTAAGCTTCACATTTTCAAGGGATATATCAATAAAATTCATAATTTTTTTCTCTTGCTCTGCATCAGGCTTTTGCCTTTCCTGCAGAAGGGATGTTTCGTTCCTATTATAGACACCCTCGCTATCGCTCAGAATTCTATACCCAGAATTTGTCGCAACTTCCAAATCGAAACCATAAACACTTTCATAGCCCATGGAACTCGGTCTCCCTGCTAGTGCGCTTCGCACTATCCGGCGTCGATGCTGTTTCATGGAAAACGAAATAAGCTTTGTCATCGGCAATTTAAGCCCATTTTCCAGCACAATCCGCACCACCCCCAGCGCCGCCCGCCGCAAAGCATACGGATCCTTCGACCCTGTCGGCTTCTCGTCAATCGCCCAGAACCCGACCAGCGTGTCGATCTTGTCGGCCAGCGCCACCGCCACACTCACCGGCTCAACCGGTATCCGGTCGGCAGGCCCCTGCGGGCGGTAATGGTCTTCCACCGCCGCCGCCACAGCGGCGCTTTCGCCTTGCGCGACTGCGTAATAGCGCCCCATCAGCCCCTGCAATTCGGGAAACTCGCCAACCATTTCACTGGTCAGATCCGCCTTGGCCAGTTGCGCCGCACGTTCTGCCGCCGCAGGGTCCGCCCCCACCAGCGGCGCAATTGCGCGGGCCAGCGCCATGATCCGCTTTACCCGCTGGCCCTGCGTCCCCAATTTCTCATGGAACACAATCGAATCAAGCTTGGGCAACCTGTCCTCCAGCTGCACCTTGAGATCGCTCTCCCAGAAGAATTTCGCATCCGACAAGCGTGCCCGCACCACCCGCTCATTGCCCGCCGCAATGGCCTTGCCACCATCGCTCGCCACCAGATTGGATATTAATATGAAGCGGTTGGAGAGCTTTCCTGTTGTGGAATCGCGCAGCACAAAGCACTTCTGGTTGGCGCGGATGGTGGCACGGATCACTTCTGGCGGAATCGCCAGGAATGCTTCGTCAAACTGCCCCATCAAGGCCACCGGCCATTCCACCAGCCCGGCGACTTCGGCCAGCAACCCCTCATCCTCCACCAGTTCCAGCCCGGCGGCAAAGGCAAGGTTATTGGCATCCGTCAGGATGATATCGCGGCGCCGGCCGGCATCCAGCACTACTTTGGCCATTTCCAGCGCCTGCACATAATCACCAAAACGCCGCACCTTGACCGGCGCGGGCGCCATGAATCGGTGGCCCCACGTGACATCCCCGGATTTGATGCCGCCAATATCAAAAGGCACCACTTCCGGCTCTTCTGTCTCCGACCCAAACAGGCAGACAATGCCCTGCAACGGGCGCACCCAGCGCAGCGCTTCGGCATGGGCGGAGGCGGCCCCCCAGCGCATGGTTTTGGGCCAGGGGAAACTTTTGACAATCTCCGGAATAATCTCGGCCAGAACCTCCGTCACCGCCCGCCCGGCGCGGGTCAGGCGCGCGATATAGAACGAGCCTTTCTTCGGGTCTTCCTCAATCGAAGCCTCGCTGATCGAGGCCAGCCCGGCAGCTTTCAAAAACCCCGCCAGCGCCGCCTCCGGTGCGCCGACGCGCGGCCCCCTGCGCTCCTCCGCCACATCGGGCTGGCGCAAGGGCAGGCCGACAATATGCAGGGCAAGGCGGCGCGGTGTGACAAAACTGACGGCGGCTTCATACAAAATGCCGCGCTCGACCAGCGCGCCGGTCACCAGCTTCTTCAGGTCTTCCGCCGCCTGCGCCTGCATCCGCGCGGGAATTTCTTCACTAAACAGCTCAAGCAGGAGTTCGGGCATGGGGGACTTTCAAACAAAACGGCGACTCCTTTTGGCAGGGGTCGCCGCATTTTGAAAGGGCCATATTGCGGCTGTCTGGCAACAAGCCTACAAAATGCCGTGGCTGCCATCGCACAAAGGCTCGTTCTTCGTTGCCTTGCAGCCGCAGAAAAACGCCGAACCGGTATCCTCGGCCACATAGGCCACCGGCTCATGCCCGGTGCCCGTGTGCGAGCCGTCACACAATGGCTGGGTGGCGGACAGGCCACAGGCGCACCAGTAATAGGTTTCGCCTTCCACAACATCCAGCTTGTAGGGCAATTTCTTGGCGATATGGCGTTCTGACATGGACGTGTTTCCCCTGGCCTGCGAGATTGCACTGCAACCTCGCGTGCGGCCCGTTGCTCAAAGATAGATCCTGCATGGCCTTGCGGTTGCAAAAATTGAGAATGATTCCAATGTGCCGATTTTTGCGAACTTGTCCATTGCAGGGATGCAAGCTCAGGCGGGCAAGTGTCTCAGCTCAACTGGACTATTCGCCAAACGGCCGTCGCCTTTTTGGCCTGTCCTTTTTGCATCACGGCAATCCGCCCGGCATCCCATTCCAGATTATCGTCTGAAATCATCCGCTTCGTGGCAATGTCGCTTCTCGAATAGATCAGCTTTTTTGTCGAAAAATCGTAATTACCCACCCCTATTTCAGGTCGGCAAGGCCGCCGCTTGCGCCAGCGTGCCAAGGATTGTGCCAAAGGTTCCGGCACCCCGA
>JAYVYA010000463.1:0-5372 GCA_043784745.1 Hyphomicrobiales bacterium | reverse complement strand
CGCGTTGACGACGCCCTCAACGCCACCCGCGCTGCGGTGGAAGAAGGCATTGTGCCGGGCGGCGGCGTCGCCCTGCTGCGTGCCAAGCTGGCTGTTGCCAAGCTGAAGAGCAGCAATGTCGACGTGCAGGCCGGCATCAACATCGTGATGAAGGCGCTGGAAGCCCCGATCCGCCAGATCGTGGAAAATGCTGGCGTCGAAGGCTCGATTGTCGTCAACAAGATCACCGAAAACAAGTCCGAGACCTACGGCTTCAACGCCCAGACCGAGGAATATGTTGACATGATCACCGCTGGCATTGTCGATCCGGCCAAGGTGGTTCGCACCGCCCTGCAGGACGCAGCCTCGGTTGCCGGCTTGCTGATCACCACTGAAGCCATGGTGGCCGAAATGCCGAAGGACAAGCCCGCCATGCCCATGGGCGGTGGCGGCGGCGGCATGGGCGGCATGGATTTCTGATCCGGCTGTCTGCGCCAGACCGCTCTGGAGCAAAATAATGCTAGCCTCGGCCACGGCCGGGGCTTTTTTTTGGCAAAACGCTGTAAGAACGGCGCGCCCGAAAGATTGGGTTTTTTGAGCAAAAGTCTTGTGAAAATTAAAGGTTGGCGTAACTTGTCAGATGTTCGATGGGCACAGAGTTGTTATCTGGCTGCTTTTTGCAACCTGGACCCACAAACCGGAACATTTGTCAGGCCAGACCGGCTGTGCACTGATTTGCACTTGTCGATGGTCGGATGATTTTTTTTGGGCATGTCGACAAGCGGTTCGGCAACCGGAGAGTGGATTGATCCAATGGGGGGAGCCGATGGAAAAACGGACAACGACACGGGCCGACTTGCTGGAAGCGGTGAACGCCGCCTGCCCGAGCCTGTCGCGCATGCAAGCGCGGGAGATGTTTGAGCTGACGCTGGAGGAAATTGCCTCGGCGCTGATGCGGGGCGACAATGTCAACCTGCGTTCGTTCGGCTCGTTCAGCGTGCGTTCGAAAAACCAGCGCATCGGACGTAACCCGCGCACTGGCGTGGCCGCCACCATCACCCCGCGCCGCGTGCTGACGTTCAAGGCCTCGCCCCGGCTGGTGCGGCAGGTGAACGGGCAAGCGTAGGGCGATTTACCGGTGGGTCTGCCGCATTTTGCGTGCAATTCTAGGCCACATGCGAAAAAGCTGATTCGGCGCATTGCCTCGGACGGCCGCTATTGAACCACCCCGCGTCCTACCCCCGCCGGAGCCCTGTTATGTCTGCTATGCTCGCTGCCCTGAAAGATATCTGGCACCTGACCTTGCCATATTTCACTAGTCGGAAAATGGGTGAGGCGACGATTTGGGGAATAGGCAAAGTCAGGGTCAGGGAATCCTGGGTGTTGTTGTTCATGTTGGCCAGCGTCGTGGCACTGGAACTGATTTTCTCGTATGTCGCCAAGTTATTCAATGCATGGTCCAATAGTTTTTATAATACCCTGCAAGAAAAAAGCTATGAGGGTTTCACCAACTTGCTTTTCGGAGCAGGGTTCTGGAAAGAACTTGCCTCCGGTGACTTCAGTCATGTCATAGGCACCGGGACGGACGCGGCACTCCTTCAAATCCTGCTGGGTTCCTTTGTTTTCCTCGCCTTTGCCCATATCTTCCTGATTGTTATCAAGAATTACATCAACCAGCTGATGCAAATCCGCTGGCGGCGGTCGATGACGGAAGACTACGTCCTTCGCTGGATGTCACCCGCCCAGCATTACCGCATGCGGTTTGGTGGAACGCCGGCCGACAATCCCGACCAGCGCATATCCGAAGATATTCACACGTTCGTTGGAACCACGATGGTGCTGGCCATCGGTTTTTTTGGCAATGCCGTTCGGCTTGGCATTTTCACCATGGTATTGTGGACACTGTCGCAAACCTTCCCGATGCAGAGTTTTGGCTTTTCATTCAACATCCCCGGCTATCTCGTCTGGGTTTCCCTGGGTTATGCCCTGATCGGCACGGTAATTACCCATCTGATTGGACGCTTCCTTGTTGATATTGAATTCAGGAGCCAACGCTATGAAGCCAATTTCCGCTTTGCAATGGCCCGCCTGCGCGAAAACAGCGAGCAGGTAGCCTTGCTGGACGGCGAGACCGCCGAGCGGGAAAGTCTGCTCGACAAATACGCCCATGTTTTCGCCATCACCGTCGTGCGGATCAAACGTCTGAAAAAGCTGGGCTGGTTCACGTCCTTTTTCAGTCAGTTTTCGGTCATATTTCCCTTTCTCATGCTCGGCCCGGCCTATTTCTTTGGCACGGCCAAGCTGGGAGACATGATGCAGACGGCCCAGACCTTCGGTTCGGTGCAGGACGGCATGACGTGGTTTGTCGACAGTTACACCTCGCTTGCCAGCTATCGCGCCACGGTCAAGCGCCTCACCGGGTTCCAGCAATCCATGCAGGAAGCCAATAGCGCGCTGACGCGCGACCCGCACATCTCGGCCCTGGCCTCGCTCACCGCCGCCTTCGAGGCGCAAAACCTCAGGGTAACCCTGCCAGATGGCACACCTATCACCGCCGCGCCGGTGTTCAGGCTCAGCCCCGGCGAACGGGTGCTGCTGGGCGGACCATCGGGTTCGGGCAAGACTACTTTGCTGCGGGCATTTTCCGGCATCTGGCCTTTTGGCTCGGGCACCATTGCCCTCCCGCCCGGCAAAACGGCCCTGGTGCTGCCGCAGCGTTCTTACCTGCCGCAGGGCACCTTGCGCCAGGCCCTGGTTTATCCCGGCACCGTCACGAGCTATGGCGAAGCCGATATCATCGCCGTGCTGGCGCGGGTGGGCCTTGGCAAGCTTGATGCCAGGCTGGATACTACCGACAACTGGTCGAATATCCTCTCCGGGGGCGAGCAGCAGCGCGTTGCCATCGCCCGCGCCATGCTAATGAAGCCAGATTTCCTGTTTATGGACGAGGCGACCAGCAATCTTGACGAGGCATCCGAGGGTGCCCTTTATGGCGCGCTGATCGCGGCCCTGCCACACACCGCCATCCTTTCCATCGCGCACCGCGCTTCGCTGGCGGCGTTCCATACCCGGCGGGTGGCAATGGAAGCAGATGCGGAGGGGCGGTTTGCGATGGCTCCGGCAAAAGTGGAAATGACTGCCTGAGGCGGCATATGTTTATAGGCTATTCACATAGTCCCCTTCATTCTGTTACGTATCTTCCCACTGCCTCCACCTTCTCGATCTACCCCCGCCCCTTCATATACTCGCCAAACCGCAGGTAGCGTTTCCGGTCAACAGCACGCGGGCTGGCGGCCAGGCGCGTCATGGCGTCAGCCCAGACCTGTTTGTTGAGTTCGTCGTCAAGCTTGGAACAGGCCTTGATGAACAGTCCCCTGACTTCGGCAGCGTCGAGCATTCACTGACCTTTTTCATCACCATTCTAACTCGCTGGCAGACTTCATGGCTGTGCTCGACCGCTGTCGGCCGGGGCGGACGGGGTGATTGTGCCGGGGGAGGGGTAGCGTCCCCCGGACCGCGCACTTCCAGTGCGCCTTGCGCGGCCAAAGATGTCTCGAGGCAAGGCACGATTGATGCAGCGGAAAAACCGCAGTAGATGGTTGCGCCCCAGGCTTTGCCGACTCTCCTGCAAGTAGCCGCGCCTTTGACTTTACGGCCCGGCGGCGGGGCCTTCAAAAGGCCGGTTAGGGCAAAGTAAATGGCAACGAAATTTTTACCTTAACAGCCTATTTTTACGCAAGGCTCCCAATTGCCAGGCGGAAAAATGAAATTGTTCAAGGATTCCGAAGACGACGTGCACGGTCTCGTCCGCTATTCCTTCGGAATCACCATCGCGGTGATCGCCCTGACCGCCGTTGCCGGGGCCAATATGATGAGTCAGGTGGCGCAGAACGGCAATTTGCAGAACTTCGCCCTGTTCGCCCCCAAGGCCGTCCCCGCCAAAGGCACGGCGGTGGCGCAGGGCAAGCCGGGACGCGGCGGCGAGGTTGACTATGGCGCGACCGGATCAATCTCCTCCGGGACGTCCGGCGGGCTGGACAATTACCTCAACCATCCGGTGGTGCTGGACCCATGCACGGGATGGCGGAAGTAGGGACGCCGGAAGCAGGTTTGCATTGCGGTGGCTGGCAGATTTTTCTGGACCGTGCGGCCTCGCGTCAAATGTGGCATGAATATTGGCCAAGTTGATCCTGCAACTCCGATGGCCGTCAAAAACCTGCTTTCTGTCGTTATTGGTCTTGCCGATTGACATCCCCCCCCAAATGCGCCATTTACCTCTGGCGCAAAGAGGGCCGACGCGTGCCCATGTGCTGACCGCCGCCATTTGGGCTGCGACCTGTTCCCGACCTCACGCGTTGAAAGCGTCCACGACGCAGAAGCGCGTGCCGCTCCAGGACAAGAATGACATTTTCCGAACTCGGCTTGAGCGAGAAAGTTCTCAACGCCATCACAGCCTCCGGCTATACCATCCCGACCCCGATCCAGGCGCAAGCCATTCCGCACGCCCTTGAGGGCCGTGACATCCTCGGCATTGCCCAGACCGGCACCGGCAAGACCGCCGCCTTTACCCTGCCGATGCTGTCGCGCCTCGAACAGGGCCGCGCCCGCGCCAGAATGCCGCGCACGCTGATTCTCGAGCCAACGCGCGAGCTGGCCGCGCAAGTCGAGGAAGCCTTCGTCAAATATGGCGTCAACCACAAGCTCAACGTGGCGCTGCTGATTGGCGGCGTCTCGTTTGCCGACCAGGACGCCAAAATCATGCGCGGGGCGGACGTCCTGATTGCCACGCCGGGACGCCTGCTGGATTTTGCCGAACGCGGCAAGCTGCTGCTGACCGGCATCGAGATTCTGGTGATTGACGAAGCCGACCGCATGCTGGACATGGGCTTCATTCCCGATATCGAGCGCATCTGCAAGCTGGTGCCGTTCACCCGGCAGACGCTGTTTTTCTCCGCCACCATGCCACCGGAAATCACCCGGCTGACCGAAACCTTTCTGCACAATCCGGTGCGCATCGAGGTTGCGCGTGCGGCGACCACCGCCGAGACGATCATTCAGGGCCTCGTCGCCTCCGCTCCCGGCCCGGCCAAGCGCGAGACGTTGCGCCGCCTGTTGCGCCATTCGGAAGGGTTTCGCAATGCCATCATTTTTTGCAACCGCAAGACGGAAGTGGCGCTTCTGCACAAATCTCTCGAAAAGCACGGCTTTCTGGCTGCCGCCCTGCATGGCGATCTTGACCAGCGCGCCCGCATGGCGGCGCTGGATTCGTTCAAGACCGGCAAGGTCAACCTGCTGGTTTGCTCCGATGTGGCGGCGCGCGGGCTGGATATTCCCGATGTCAGCCATGTCTTCAATTTCGACGTGCCGACCCATGCGGAGGATTATGTGCATCG
>JAYVYA010000462.1:0-2253 GCA_043784745.1 Hyphomicrobiales bacterium | reverse complement strand
GAACGGGATGTTGCCCGGCAACAGGTAGTTGGAGCGCACAATCGTCGTGTTGCGCCCGACATTGCCGCCGCCAATCCAGCCCTTTTCCAGCACGGCAATGTTGGTCAGGCCGTGGTTTTTGGCCAGATAATAGGCGCTCGCCAACCCATGGCCGCCGCCGCCGATGAGGATGGCATCATAGTGCGCTTTGGGCGCAGGGTCGCGCCACGCCAGCGGCCAGGAGGTGTGGCCGGAAAGGGCGTTGCGGGCGAGGGCAAGGAGGGAATAGGTCATGGTGGCTTCCGCAAATCAGTCCAGCATCAATCCATGAGACGACAAAATTATTTTATCATAAGACAATCTGAATTCTAATTTTATAAGCTGACCGCCCTTCGAAAACTTTCACGGTGTATCAAATTTATGATTTTGAATTTGGCTGCGGTTCTTTTCAAAGAGAATGTTTAATTTCGTGAATTCCACTTGCAATTCGGCCAGCGGAACCCTGTCGAGTTTTTGTTGGACTGCGGTCAATTGCGCTCGCATATCGTTCATGCCATCAAATTCGCCGCTGGTCTGGTCAAGCTGACCTTTTATAAAATTCAGGCGGGCGACAATATTCGACCGAACCTCCGCCAATTGTTCAAAATCCTTGATCGCCTGTTCTGCTGCCCGAACCTTTTGCAGGTTATTCCGCAATTGCTCAATTGAAAGGATGGGTGAGGATAGCGATGCACTCAGGCTCGCATCATCAATCTGGGCCAGGAGTGAAGCATCGCTGGTCGCGCTTTTCGAGCCATCGATAAACTTTTTCAAGGAAGTAATTTCGTCAGTCAAATCCTGCCGAGTGCGGTAGTCCGAAAATTTTCGGGACAGCACATCAAGGCGCGAACCCAGTATTTGGAGGGTCGCTTCGTCGCTTGTAGCTGGCAGGACGGCCAGAGCCTCCGACTTCAGGGCACTACCCTCATCGCGCAGGTCAGTTGGCATTTTTTCCAGCGGCAACTCAGTTATACTGTGTTGAATTAGGGCGAGTTTGTTCTGTAAAGCTGAAATACGAATCCTTTCGGACTGCGCAAGTTTTAATCGTTCGGCATCAAGCCTGGCAAGTTCCGCTTCCGCTACACGCCGTCTTTCGTTTTCTGCGCGCAGTTGATCCGCTTCAATTCGCGCTTGCTGGGCAATTCGCTCTTCTTGCGCAATGCCGTCTGCCACAAACTGTTCAATCCGGTTTGCCAGAGCTTGCAGTTTTTGTCTGTCATTCGAGATTTCAGGGCTTCGGCTGTCTGCCTCCAAAGACGCATATTTAGAGCTTGCACCGCTGGACGTGGCAGAAAAGCGGCGCGCATTGCCGAGGTCTCCCGCAACCTGAAGCCGACCTGCGGCCATTGCCTCGGCCAGACGGCTGATTTCAAGATTGACCGCTGCCTGATTGACCGCCCTAAAATTCAGCACCCCTTTCCCTTGGGAGTTATATTTCGCAGACCATGTAAATCCTTGGTCGCCGCTGAACCTGAAAACCGGTTGCCCCTCCACAACGGAACGTTTGAAGTCATTCAAAAAATCAATGATATACCCTTGATTGATCTGCACATCTGCGGCAATGAGCCGCCGGTCGTCGGATGGAATCGGGATCAGGCCCAGATTGCCCTATACAGCAATCAATGAAGTTGCGGCATCCAGAGTCTGGCCTTGCATTTGGGTCAGATCTGGCCTCCCGCCGAATCGGCTGGAAAGCCGCGTAATTTCGGTTTCAACATCGCCTGGTTGGAAAAATGCCGGGTCAACGGTCTGGGATATATAGACGACCTCGCCATCCGAGCGGTGCGCAAGTGTGGTGCCGATGGTTGTTTTCCCTTGAGGTTTTTGCACTTGTTTGGTTCGACGGCAAAAGGTGAGCCCTTCATAACGGCTGGGTACACACCGGTATTCCTTATAGGTTTGCGATTCAAAATGGACGCTGTCGCCGATCGCCAGCCCGTCAACGGAATAGAGAGAATGGCCTTGGGCCTGCGCCGCGGTGCAAGCACCGAACAAGGCCCAGACGGAAATGGCCAATGTCTCTTTAAATCTGGATCGGCTCATCTTTGTTTCCGTTTGCGCTTCAGGCTGGCCTAAACCTATAATGCAATTTCCGTCGTAAAGTGGAAGGGTCTTTAATTTGCGCATAGTTCCAAACCTGTCCAAAATCATAGCCATCGTCGCCATCCGGAACGTGTCAACGATTTTGAGACAGCCGGATTTGCAATTTAGGCTTGGATCTGGATGTTTTTGGTT
>JAYVYA010000461.1:0-5021 GCA_043784745.1 Hyphomicrobiales bacterium | reverse complement strand
GCCTGGGGCCGGTGCTGGAAGCCTATGTGAACGGTCGCTACTACTGGGTGCCGTTCGCCCTGTTCGGTCGCCTGGTTCTCGGCGGTAGTGAACGGCTGGGCGGAGGCCACAATGCCTTTCTTGACCGCTTCGGAGGTCACCCTGTCCCAGCTCTTCAGCATGGCCTGCCGCCAGGAATTCCCGGCGTAATTATTGGAGAGCACGATTTTTTTCTTGGATGTGTCCGCATCCTCGGCATGGGCAAAGCCAGCCGCCAGAAACGATCCGCCCAACATCAACCCCGCCGCCAGCGCTCGCATAACCATGTAAACCTCCCTGCATTTTCTGTTTGGTCTTTTTTAAACCTGACCGGCTTGCATGTTTGCTACGCCGGTGCGTTGAACATGCAACAGAAGCACAGGTGGGTCAACCGGGTTCATCGTGTAATTAAAAGCTGAAGACGGGTCAAGGAAACATGGGTTTGGCAAAACAAAAAAAGGCGACCCTCGCGGATCGCCCTGCAATTCTGGATGTGAAAACAGCTTATTCCGACGCTTCGATCCCGCCGGAATCCTTGCCGCGTGCATCCACATCGCGGTCAACGAATTCGATCACGGCCATCGCGGCATTGTCGCCCTTGCGGAAACCGGCTTTCAGCACGCGGCAATAGCCGCCTTGGCGGTCCTTGTAGCGCGGCCCCAGCACAGCGAAGAGCTTGCCGACCAGCGCGACATCCTTGATCTGGGCAATGGCCTGGCGGCGGGCATGGAGATCACCGCGCTTGCCGAGGGTCACCAGCTTTTCCACCACCGGGCGAAGGTCCTTCGCCTTGGGCAGGGTGGTGATGATCTGCTCGTGCTTGATCAGCGCTTGTGACATGTTGGCGAACATCGCCTTGCGGTGTTCGGCAGTGCGGTTAAAGCGCCGCAGTTTGCGTCCGTGATACATGATGGCTCTCCTGTTGTTGCGCCCGCCGTGCCACGGTACGGACGATGCGGCCTGTGGCCGCGTTGTAGAGGCGGTCGTTGACCGCCTTTTTATTCTTTACACGGCGATCCGCGACCGCCGCTACATTTGCTAAAAGTGCTCTTCGAAGCGCTTGGCCAGTTCGTCAATGTTTTCAGGCGGCCAGCCATTCACTTCCATGCCAAGGTGCAGACCCATCTGCGCCAGCACTTCTTTGATTTCGTTCAGCGACTTCCTGCCAAAGTTTGGCGTGCGCAGCATTTCGGCTTCCGACTTCTGGATCAAATCGCCGATGTAGACGATATTGTCATTCTTCAGGCAATTGGCCGAGCGCACCGACAGTTCCAGCTCGTCGACCTTCTTCAGCAGCGCCGGGTTGAAGGCCAGTTCGGGGATCGACGGTGCCGCTTCTTCGCGGCGCGGTTCGTCGAAGTTGACAAACACGTTGAGCTGGTCCTGAAGGATGCGGGCTGCATAGGCCACAGCATCTTCCGGCGTCAGAGCGGCATTGGTTTCCACCGTCAGTGTCAACTTGTCATAATCGAGAATTTGACCCTCGCGGGTGTTTTCGACGCGGTAGCTGACCTTTTTGACCGGCGAGAACAAAGCATCGACCGGGATCAGGCCAATCGGCGCATCTTCCGCCCGGTTTCGGTCGGCGGCGACATAGCCCTTGCCGGTGTTGACGGTAAATTCCATCCGGATTTCAGCGCCCTCATCCAGCGTGCAGATCGGAAGCGTCGGGTTGAGAATCACCACATCGCCGGTCACCGAGATATCGCCAGCATGGACCGTGCCGGGGCCGGACTTCTTGATCACCATACGCTTGGGGCCATCACCCTGCATGCGCACGGCAATATCCTTGATGTTGAGGATAATGTCGGTGAGGTCCTCGCGCACGCCGGGGATTGACGAGAATTCGTGCAAAACACCGTCTATCTGCACCGCCGTGATGGCGGCACCCTGCAACGAGGACAAAAGAATGCGGCGCAGGGCATTGCCCAGCGTCAGGCCAAAGCCGCGTTCCAGCGGTTCTGCCACCACGGTAGCCACGCGCTTGGGATCGTCGCCTACCTGGACCGTAAGCTTGCTTGGCTTGATCAGTTCCTGCCAATTTTTCTGAATCACGACGGCACCTTTCTGATGCGGGACAGCGCGGCCCAATCGCCGCGCTCCCTGTCGAACACATGGTGTTCCTGCAATGGCTTTAGACGCGCCGGCGCTTGCGCGGGCGGCAGCCATTGTGCGGGATCGGCGTTACATCGCGGATCGACGACACGGTAAAACCAGCCGCCTGCAAGGCCCGCAGAGCCGATTCACGGCCCGAACCCGGACCAGAGACTTCGACTTCCAGCGAGCGCATTCCGTGCTCGGATGCCTTGCGGGCTGCGTCTTCCGCCGCCATCTGCGCGGCATAGGGCGTCGATTTGCGCGAGCCTTTGAAACCCATCGTGCCGGCCGAGGACCACGAAATCGTGTTGCCCTGGGCGTCGGTGATGGTGATCATGGTGTTGTTGAATGTCGAATTGACGTGCGCGACGCCAGACACAATGTTCTTGCGTTCGCGACGGCGGACGCGGCCTGCTTCTTTTGCCATAAAACTCTTCCTTCAAGCGCGCCCGTAGTTCCAGGCGCTCGGGTTTGGGGGCGGCGCAAACACCGCCCGGACTGGATCAAATCACTTCTTCTTGCCGGCAATTGCCTTCGATTTGCCCTTGCGGGTGCGGGCGTTGGTGTGGGTGCGCTGGCCGCGAACCGGGAGCTGCTTGCGGTGACGCAGGCCGCGATAGCAGCCAAGGTCCATCAGGCGCTTGATGTTGACGCCGACTTCCCGGCGAAGATCGCCTTCCACCATATAATCACGGTCAATGGCTTCGCGGATTTGCAGAATTTCTGCATCAGTTAACTGCGATACGCGGCGCTCGGCGGGAATCTTGACCTTCTCGCAGATTTCTTCCGCGACTTTGGGGCCAATGCCGTGAATATATTGCAGGCCAATGATCACGCGCTTGGCTGTAGGAATGTTAACACCGGCTATACGAGCCATTTGCATCTCTCCATGTGGCGGCCTGATTCAACGGACCAAGGTAATCCCGCGTCCGGTGGAGACCGGCCCATGCGGGAACCAAACAGCAAACACCAGTGCTCTCGGACGAGAGCATCGGCTCAGCGCTTGGGTGAAGAGGCGTTGCTAGTATTTATGCGCATGCGCGTCAAGAACAATTTGCACTTTCTTGAGGTTTTCATGTCTGCCCGGCGGCGTAACCGGCCTTGCCCTGCCGTCCCATGGAACAACCGTCTATTTCACCAGGATATGGTCAATGGCATGCGTCACATGGTCAATGCTGGCCATGCCGTCCACTGTCAGCAAAGCCCCTTTGCCGTCATAATACTGCGAGACGGGGGCGGTCTGCACCCGGTAGGCATCAAGGCGGATCTTGAAGGCTTCGGCATTGTCGTCGGCGCGGACAGTGCCGCCTGCGGCCAATGTCTCGGCCACGCGCCGTTCAATCCGCGCCAGCAGCGCTTTCTCGTTCACTTTCAGTTCAATCACCGCATCTAGCTTCAAATGCCTGTGCTGAAGCATTTTGTCCAGCGCCACGGCCTGCGCCACGGTGCGCGGAAAACCGTCGAGAATAAAGCCTTTGCGGGCATCGGCTTGTTCAATCCGCTCGCCAACAATGCCAACGACGATGTCATCAGAAACGAGGGCACCGGAATCCATCACCGCCTTGGCTTTCAGTCCCACTGGCGTCCCTGCCTTGACCGCTGCCCGCAGCATGTCGCCGGTGGAGAGCTGCGGGATGCCAAACTTTGCTGAAAGACGTGTCGATTGGGTACCCTTGCCAGCCCCCGGTGGACCCAACAGAATCAGTCTCATTTTTTCCGCCCCCGTTTATTGGCTTTCTTTACCAGACCTTCATACTGGTGCGCCTGAAGGTGGCCGTGGATTTGCGCCACAGTATCCATGGTTACGCTCACCACGATCAAAAGCGACGTGCCGCCAAAGTAGAACGGGATGGCGGCATAGGAAATCAGCATTTCGGGCAACAGGCAGATGATCGCCAGATAACCGGCTCCCAGAACCGTGATCCGCGTCAAAATGGCATCAATGTGCTGCGCCGTGCGCTCGCCTGGCCGGATACCCGGCATGAATCCGCCGTGCTTCTTCAGATTATCCGCAGTTTCCACCGGATTGAACACCTGGGCCGTGTAATAAAAGGCGAAAAACACAATCAGCGCGACATACAGCAGCATGTAGAGCGGGCGGCCATGGGCGAGATAAGCGGTGACGGTTCCCAAAATGCTGGTGGTGTCGCCCGGTGTCACCGCAAAGTTTGCCACCGTGGTTGGCAGCAGCAGCAGCGAGGAGGCAAAGATCGGCGGAATAACGCCGGCCGTATTGAGCTTCAGCGGCAAAAACGAGGTCTGCCCGTCAAACACCCGGTTGCCCACCTGGCGTTTGGGATAGGTAATCAGCAGTCGGCGCTGCGCCCGCTCCATGAAGACAATGAAAGCAATGACGGCCACCGCCATCACCATCACGCCCAGCATGACGCCAGCCGACATGCCGCCGGTGCGCACCAGTTCCAGCACCTGCACTACTGCTGCCGGAAATGCCGCGACAATGCCGGCGAAAATGATCAGCGAGGAACCATTGCCGATGCCGCGCGCCGTAATCTGCTCGCCCAGCCACATCAGGAACATGGTGCCGCCGGTCAGTGTCAGCACGGTGGAGATATTGAAGAACCAGCCGGGATGCGAGACAAAGCCAGCCTGGCCCGAAAGGCCAAGCGCGATGCCATAGGCCTGCCCGGCTGCCAGGATCACCGTGAGATAGCGGGTGTACTGGTTCAGCACCTTGCGCCCGCTGTCGCCCTCTTTCTTCAGCGCTTCCAGCTGTTTGAACAGCGGGGTGACGAGCTGGATGATGATTGAGGCTGAAATATACGGCATGATGTTCAGCGCGAAAATCGCCATGCGCTGCACGGCCCCGCCGGAAAACATGTTGAACAATTCCAGCACGCCCTGCTTGTTGGACAGGAAATTGGCCTCAAACGCCGCAGGGTCAATTC
>JAYVYA010000460.1:0-8699 GCA_043784745.1 Hyphomicrobiales bacterium | reverse complement strand
CTGCGCCAGGCAAGTGCCCCCCCGTGCCATGGCGAACAGCCGCAGATACGGCGTTGCCCCTGCCAGTTGGTCCAGTGGAACTGCGCCATGCAGAAAAAGCGTGGCCCGCTCAAACGCTTCCACCGCCTCGCCCAGCCGTTGCCCCATCCGGCCAAATTCTCTGGCATTGCTGGCGCGCACCAGTGCCACGATGCCGCGCATGTCCGCGATTTCCCGCGCCAGCGTCGCCCCGCCGGACAGGCCGATCTTGCGCTGCACCAGATCCATCGCCTGAATGCCGTTGGTGCCCTCGTAGATTGGCACAATCCGCGCATCGCGCAGCAACTGGGCCGCGCCGGTCTCCTCGATAAAACCCATGCCGCCATGCACCTGGATGCCCAGTGAGGCGACTTCCACGCCAATGTCGGAGGCAAAGGCCTTGGCCAGCGGCGTCAGCAGGGCAGAGCGCTCGGCTGCCGCAGCCTTCGCCGCCGCATCCCCGGCGCGGTGCGAGCGGTCGGTTGCCTCCGCCGTGAGGTAACAGATGGCGCGCGCCGCCATCGTCAGCGCGCGCATCTGCATCAGCATGCGCTGCACATCCGGGTGCCCGGCAATCGGGCTGGAAGCACCGTTGGAGTCCGCCGATTTGCCCTGCCTGCGCTCGGCAGCAAAGGCCACAGCCATTTGGGTTGCCCGCTCGGCTTGCCCCACACCTTGCAGGGCGGTGGCGAGGCGGGCATTGTTCATCATCGTGAACATGCAGTTCAGGCCCCGGTTTGCCTGGCCCACCAGCCAGCCCATGGCTCCCTCATGGTCGCCAAACGCCATGGTGCAGGTGGGGGAAGCCTTGATGCCCATCTTGTGCTCAATCCCGGCGCAGCGCAGGTCGTTGCGCTTGCCAGGCGATCCATCGGCATTGACCAGAAATTTCGGCACCAGAAACAGCGAGATGCCGCGCGTCCCCTCCGGCGCACCGGGCAGGCGGGCGAGGACGAGGTGGATGATATTGTCCGCCAAATCATGCTCGCCGTAGGAAATGTAGATTTTCTGGCCTTTGATCCTGTAGCTGCCATCGCCAGCCGGTTCGGCCTTGCTGCGCACCTGCGACAGGTCGGAACCGGCTTGCGGCTCCGTCAAATTCATCGTCCCCGTCCATTCGCCGGAGACCATTTTGGCCAAATAAATCGCCTTCAAGGCTTCTGGCGCATGCGTCGCCACCGCCTCGGCCGCCCCGGCATTCAGCACCGGACACAGGCTGAACGCCATATTGGCCGCAGTCCACACATCGATGCAGGCGGCGTGCAGCAGGTGCGGCAAATCCTGCCCGCCATGGCTGGCCGGGCCGGTCAGGCCGTTCCAGCCACCTTCCACCCATTGGCTGTAGGCGGCTTTCCAGCCCAGTGCCGTCGTCACCTCGCTGTCTTGCAGCCTGGCACCCTGCTGGTCACCGGTCATGTTGAGTGGCGCGATCACGTCCTCGCCGTATCTGGCGGCTTCGGTCAGGATGGTTTCGGCAAATCCGTCGGCAAGATCAGGGTAGATGCCCTCGGCAATGCCCGCTTCCAGTCGCGTCACATGCTCCAGAGTGAACAGAATTTCCGAAACCGGCGCGCGATAGACCATGTTTTCTCCCGTACCCAGTCTGGTGGCAAGCCTTGACCTGCCAAGCTAGGCCTGCGCATACCGCCGTGCAAGGAATTTGCATATGGTTTATCTGTGAACCATTTTCCGCACCGGCGTCAAGATGAAATTGCTGCCCACCAGAATGCTGGATGCTGCCCGCCCCGGCCAGATTGCCGCAGCGGCGTTGTGCCTGCGGAACGGCGGTCTCGTCGCCTTTCCAACAGAGACCGTTTACGGGCTGGGGGCGGATGCAACATCGGGACCGGCGGTGGCGCGGATTTACGAGGCCAAGGGCCGCCCCGCCTTCAACCCGCTGATTGCCCACGTGCCCGCCCTGGCGCAGGCGCGAATGTTTGGCGACTTTTCCGCCGCCGCCCTGGCGCTGGCTGAAGCGTTCTGGCCCGGCCCGCTGACCCTGGTGGTGCCACACCGGGGCGGTATCTGCGATCTGGCGCGGGCCGGACTCGATTCCATCGGCCTGCGCGTGCCGGAATCAAAGGTGGCCCGCCAGCTGCTGGCGCTGGTGGGTATCCCCATAGCCGGCCCTTCCGCCAACCGTTCCGGCCACGTCAGCCCTGTCGCAGCCGCCCATGTGCTAGCCGACCTTGGGGGGCGCATCGACCTGATTCTCGACGACGGGCCCTGCCCTGTCGGTGTCGAATCCACCATTGTCGCCTGTCTGGGCGGTGTCCCGCGCCTGTTGCGTCCGGGCGGCATTCCGGTGGAGGCGATTGAGGCAGTACTGGGCACCCCTCTGGAGCGTGAGGCTGGCAGGGGCATCCTCGCCCCCGGCCAGCTCGCCTCGCATTACGCGCCGCGTGCCCGGCTGCGCCTGAACGCAAGGCATTTGCAAGCTGGCGAAACCGGGGTGGACTTTGGCGGCATTTTGCGCCGAGCCTGGCCTGAAGCCGCCATTCTGGCCGACCTGTCACCCCCCGGCGATCTGGCCGAGGCGGCGGCCAACCTGTTCACCTGCCTGCGCCAGCTCGACCATTCCGGCGCGGCGAGGGCGGCATTTGCCCCCGTTCCGGCGACTGGACTGGGTGCAGCGATTAATGACCGGCTGGCACGCGCTGCGGCCGGGCGGCCGTAATGCCGGATGCCGGTTTGGGCACCTCCCATATTGTTGCTTGCGTTTTTGCAAGCTTCCGGCTTTCATCCCCGGAAATGACCGCTGGGGGAATGCCGTGCACGCTGGTTCCAATACGACCTCCTGGGACGATTTCCGCCTCGTTCGCGCCATCGCCGAAACGCGCTCGCTGACGGGGGCAGCGGACAAGCTGGCGCTGAACCATTCCACCGTGTTCCGTCGCCTGGGCCAGCTGGAGGAGGCCTTGGGCACGCGCCTGTTCGAGCGCTCGCGCAATGGCTATGCCACCACCGGCGCTGGCGAGGAGATGGTGGCACTGGCCACAAGGATGGGCGACGAGATTGATGCGTTTGAACGCAAGACTGCAGGCCGCGATGAAAAGCCCTCGGGTGAACTGCGCATCACCACCACCGACACCATGCTGGTCTATCTGGTGACGCCGGTCCTGGCCAGCTTCGCCCATGCCTATCCCGACATAAGGCTGGAAATCATCATCAGCAACCAGCAGCTCAACCTGTCCCGCCGCGACGCGGACATTGCCATTCGCGCCACAGCCGAACCCCAGGAGACGCTGGTCGGGCGGCGCATCAGCGAGCTTTCCTGGGCCCGATATGCCCCTGACCTGCCCGGCTTTGACCCGGCAGACCCGGCGACCCGCTGGGTTGGTCTGGGCGATAACATGGTCACCATTGCCGCTGCCCGCTATATCGAAAACGAGATCGGAGCCGACCGCTTCGTCTACCGTGTCAACGCGGTCATGGGTCTGGCAGAGGCGATCCGGGCGGGCATCGGCATGGGCTTCCTGCCCTGCTTCATTGGCGACCAGGTGCCCGGCATTGTCCGGGTGGGCGATTCCATTCGCAATGTCGGTGCCAGCATCTGGCTTCTGACCCATCCGGACCTGCGCCACGCCGCCCGCGTGCGCGCCTTCATGGACCATGCCGGTGCCGAACTGACCAAGCGCCGCAAGGCTCTGACGGGAGCGGCCTGAGCGCCTCCCCCAACCGGCTGCTACGCCACAGCCTTGATTACCTTGGCCATTTTGCTTGCCACTTCATCAATCTGGTTTTCGCTGATAATCAGCGGCGGAGTCAGCACCAGGGTTTCACCCGCCGTGCGCACCATCATGTTCTCCTCGAAAAAGGCATGGTTCAGCCCGTCGTAGGCGCGTTTGCCGACGGCGTCGGGCCGCGAGGCCAGATCCACCGCAGCGACGAGGCCAAGGGTGCGGATATCCAGCACATTGGGCAGCCCGCGCAGGCCGTGGATGGCATCGGCCCACACCGGTTCCATCTTTTTGGCGCGGGCAAAAGTCTCCTCATCCCGGTAGAGATCAAGGGTTGCCAGCCCGGCCGCTGCCGCCAGCGGATGGCCGGAATAGGTGTAGCCATGGAAGAACTCAATGACATGCTCCGGCCCGTGCATAAAAGCATCATGGATGCCTTTGCGCACGATGACGCCGCCCAGCGGCACGGCACCATTGGTGACGCCCTTGGCAAAGCAGATCATGTCGGGCTGCACATTGTAGCGTTCGGCGGCAAAGGACGCGCCGAGGCGGCCAAAGCCGCAAATCACCTCGTCAAAAATCAGCAGGATGCCATATTTGTCACAAATGGCGCGCAGGCGCTGCAAATAGCCCTTGGGCGGCGGCAATACGCCGGTGGAGCCGGCCATGGGCTCGACCATCACGGCGGCAATGGTCGAGGCATCGTGCAGCGCCACAATCCGCTCCAGATCATCGGCCAGATGCGCGCCCCATTCCGGCTCGCCCTTGGTGAAGCCCTGATGCTCGCGGTTGTAGGTATGGGGCAGATGATCGACGCCCGCCAGCAGGGTGCCAAACAATTTGCGGTTCGACACAATGCCGCCGACCGAAATGCCGCCAAAGCCGACGCCATGATAGCCGCGCTCGCGGCCGATCAGCCGGGTCCGCTGCCCCTGCCCGCGCACATTGTGGTAGGCAATCGCGGTCTTCAGCGCCGTGTCAACCGCCTCGGAGCCGGAATTGCAGAACATCACATGGTCCAGATCCCCCGGGGCCAGAGCCGCCAGCCGGGTTGCCAGCTGGAACGCCTTGGGATGGCCAAACTGGAAGGTGGGCGCAAAGTCCAGTTCCTCGGCCTGTTCCTGGATCGCCGCCACGATCGAGGGACGGTTGTGCCCGGCATTGGCGCACCACAAACCCGCCGTCCCGTCGAGGACCGCCCGGCCTTCGGGCGTGTAATAATGCATGTCTTTGGCGCGGGCCACCATCCGCGGGTTCTTCTTGTAGGCCCGGTTAGCCGTAAACGGCATCCAGAAGGCCTCCAGGTCATTGGGCAAGTTCGTGCGGACGGCGGCGGATGAGGCGGGCATGGACAGGCTCCGGCAGGTTCGATTGAGACTGCACGGTATCACATTGGGCGGCCGTGGGAAGGGGGTCGGCCCTAAACCCGCAACTCGGCGCAAGCCAGGCCCAGCCGCTGCTGGGTGGCGGCATCGACGGCATTGCCGTCCTGATCGACAAACATGCCGTCATCGCGGCGGTAATAGCCATGGCCGGACGCATCGGGGATGGCATGGGCAAAGCCAGTGCGCGGCACGCCCTCGTCCCAGAATGCGCCGAGCAGAGTTAGTCCGGCGCAGGCTGCTGCGCCGCCTGCGATCAACCACATGAGAGCCTCCAAACAAGCCTGCCATCCACTCGTGCCAAACTGGCGGGAGAAGATTACTGGCTGGCTAAAACCCGGCTGCGGAAGGCTTTCCGCCGCCCGGGTTTTGGCTGGTTGCGTTAATAACGTGTTCCGGACCTGCAAAGTTGCAGGGTGTCCGGCGCACAATGTTCACGAAACCGCGAAGGCTGCGAGGGGGCTATTTGCCTACAACGGTCAGTTCCCACGGAATATTGCCGCGGGTGGCGTGAGAATAGGGGCAGATTTTGTCGTGGGTCTCGGCCACCATGTTTTCCAGCTGGGCCTGGGGGAATCGACTTGTCCACCACCTTCATTTTCACCGCAATGCCAAAGCCGCCGCCATCGCGCGGGCCAATCGTCACTGCGCAAGTGACTTCGGCACCCGATGCATTGACCTTGTGCTGGTTGCCGACAAAATCCAGCGCACCGCCAAAGCAGGCGGCATAGCCGGCCGAAAACAAATGCTCGGGCGTTGTCGTGCCCGGCTTGCCCGGCCCGCCCATTTCCTTGGGCACGGACAGATTGACGGCGACGGAATGGTCGGTGGCCTCAGAATGGCCGTTGCGCCCGCCTTTGGCTTGGGATGTGGCCGTGAAAACCGGTTTGATTGCAGACGACATGAAAAAAACTCCGTTTGGCTTGGCACCGCGCGGGATTTTCCGGCACCTACCGCACGATGGCGTGCCTGCCAGTCAGTTGCAAGGGCTGGCACAAGCCTATTGCACACAATTTAACCCAAATTCAGCTTTCCCGAATCGCCTCGCCCTCCACTTCCGCCAGAAAACCGGGGTGGGCCAGCCCCGCCACTTCCAGATAGGTGGCAGTGGGCAGGTGTTTGCCCAGTTTTTCATCACGCACCCGGCGGTAAACCTCCACCGAACCGGGCAGCGTGACATAGACCGTGATCTTGACAATGTCGGCGGCATTCATCTGGGCCGATTCGACCAAGGCCAGAAAATTGTCGAATGCCTGAGCCAGCTGCGCTTCCAGCCCATCGGCCAATTCTCCGGCCACGTTCATGCCTATCTGGCCTGAAACAATGAGCCGCTTGGCGGCGGGCCCCACCGCCACGGCCTGCGAATAGCGGGAAGCGGGACGCGGCACATGGGGCGGGTTGAGAAAGCGGGGCATTGGTTGAACCTTTGATGAAATGCCGTAGCAGCTGGAAACGAACAGCGACCTGCGAAGGAAAGTCCATGGCGGCATGTTGGCTGGAAATTCCGGACTGTCCAGCCCCAATCTGGCTGCCTCTGCCCGGCCAAATCATCGCTTGACAGAAACGCCACCCCGCTTTAGCCGCCGGATATGAAAAATCTGCCTGCCGCCGCCAAACCCCATTCAACTACCGCAACCACCCGCATCCTGCCCGGCCTGTCGGCCATTGCGCCCGCATATGATGCCATATTGAGCGATATCTGGGGCGTGGTCCATGATGGTCGCCACCACTTTCCGGCGGCGGCGGACGCCTTGGTGCGCTACCGGGCGGGCGGGGGCAAAGTCGTGCTCATCACCAATGCACCGCGCCCTTGTGGCCCGATTGTGGCCCAGCTGGAGCAGCTCGGCGTGCCCCGCGCGGCCTATGATGCCATTGTTACCTCCGGCGATGCGACGATTGCGCTGATCGGCGCTCGCGGCCTCGCCCCCATCCACCATATCGGCCCGGAGCGCGACCTCACTTTGTTTGAAGAGGCGCGCGCCCGCACCGGCATCAGCCCTGCCCTGACCGGCCTCGCCGGGGCTGAATATGTCGTCTGCACCGGCCTGTTTGACGATGACCATGAAACGCCGGAGGACTACACTGCGCTGCTGGAAACCATGCTGGCGCGCGATGTCGAGATGATCTGCGCCAACCCGGACATTGTCGTGCATCGCGGTTCCACCCTGCTGTATTGTTCGGGGGCGCTGGCGCAAAAATATGCCGGCATGGGCGGGCGGGTGGCACTGGCGGGCAAGCCTTATGCGCCAATTTATGATCTGGCGCTGAACCTGACCGGCTGCCGCTCCGGCCGGGTGCTGGCCATTGGCGATGCGGTGGCGACCGACATGCTGGGGGCGCAGCAACAACAGCTGGATGCGCTGTTTGTCACCCATGGCATTCACCGCGACAAACTGCACCCGGAAGGCGACATCCTGCTCGATAGCCCTGCCCTGCACGGTTTCCTGCGCGATGAGGCAATCAGTCCGCTCTATGCGATGAACCAGCTGCGCTGGTGAGGTTTTCAGGCCGCCCGGCTCCCGCAGGCTGTGTCAATCTTGACCTTCAGCATTTGGGCATTGAAGGGCTTGACGATATAGCTGGTGACACCCGCCTTGCGCGCTGCCAGAACATTGTCGGTCTTGGATTCGGCGGTGACCATGATGAAAGGCGTGCTGGCATGCAGCGCATCGGCGCGGACGTAACGCAGCAATTCCAGCCCCGTCATCGGTTCCATATTCCAGTCGGAAATGATCAGGCTGTATCTTTTGGAGCGGATCAATTCGAGCGCTCCAGCTCCGTTGGAGGCATCATCGACATTTTCATACCCAATCTGCTTGAGCAGGTTGCGCATGATCCGCACCATGGTCTGATAGTCATCCACCACAAGGATCGGCATTGAAAAATCGGCGTTCATACTCTTGCTCCGGATCGGCCTTGCCCGTTTTTGTCGCCATTGCTGAACCAGCGGCGTCAGCAAAACCTTGGACAACACCAAAATGACAGCCAAGCCTTGCAGGATGGTTAAAAACACCGACGTCTGCCCAATTTTATTCGATATTTTTCAAGGGTTTCGAGCCAGGTTCGCTAAAATTGCCACAATGTCCCGCTTTTGGGCAGACATCATCCATCACACGGAGAACAGCTTGGTCCATCCAGCCCTCAAAACCTGCTATTTCGAAGATTTGAGCGTGGGGATGCGCGAAACCAGCTCGGCGGCTGGCGCGCGCACCGACTAGCGCGCGGGCAATTTTGCCCGGTACAGCGTGCAAAAGTTTGCTAGACTTGAAATGGAGCTGGCTTGAGGAGCAAGACTATGCCGGGTATTGACGACGGTTTTTATACCGGCCTGCCGGTCTTTGAAGGCTTTGGCCGCGTCATGGACCCCGCCCATTACCAGCCGCTGCCAGCCGATTGGACCATTGGCTTCGCGGACGTCAGCGGTTCCACCAAAGCCTTGGCCGAGGGGCGCTACAAGGCAGTCAACATGGTGGGTGCGGGCGTCATTGCCGCCATTTCCAACGCGCTGGAGCGACGGGCCTTTCCCTATTCCTTCGGCGGCGACGGGGCCAGCTTTGCCGTGGCACCGGCCGATGCCGCCGCAGCGGAATCCGCCCTGCAGGCGATGGCGGTGTTTGCG
>JAYVYA010000459.1:0-1638 GCA_043784745.1 Hyphomicrobiales bacterium | reverse complement strand
TTGGAGGGTCAACAGAGACGAAAAAGCCCGGTCCGTCGTTGCTTCAAGTCGCGATCCCCCTTTGGAAGGGGTTCGCCGGTTAGCCTCCGGCTGCCGGTTTTTTACTGATGGTTAGTCGGCCTCTTGTCCGACGCTCCATCAACCGACACACGACCACAGGCACGTGCGAAAGTGGGCAAAATCCAGATGGGGTAAAACGGTCGGGGATGCAAGTGTTTTTTTGGCAAAATGCGAGAAATTCCGGGGACAGAAACCGGCGGTGGATTTCTGCAAGGTAAAATCCGGGATAGAGACAGAAATAACAGATACTTGATCATAAGTTTCAGCTGACTGTTCTGACGGGAAAACGGGAGGCGGATCATCACATTTTTGTGGGTACCCGGCAGCGGCACCATTTCAATCCCGGGCGTGTTCATTTTTAACGCAAACCGGCAGACTGTTGGAGCGGGTCAACCCTCCGCGCCGCTGAGAGCCATTGCCACCCAACCCAACCTGCTTTATTCACGCCCCATGAAATTCCTTGACCAAGCAAAAATCTACATCCGCTCCGGCGATGGCGGCGCAGGCGCTGTTTCGTTCCGGCGCGAGAAGTTTATCGAATTCGGCGGGCCGGACGGCGGTGACGGCGGCAACGGCGGCGATGTGATCGTCGAATGCGTCAACGGCCTCAATACGCTGATCGACTACCGCTTCCAGCAGCATTTCAAAGCCAAAACCGGCGGCCACGGCATGGGCCGCAACCGCGCCGGTGCCAAGGGGCCGGACATTATCTTGCGCGTGCCCGCTGGCACGCAGATTCTCGACGAGGATGAGGAGACGCTGATCGCCGACATGACCGCCGAGGGCCAGCGCTTCAAGCTGGCGCGCGGCGGCAATGGCGGCTTTGGCAATGCCTATTTCAAAAGTTCGACCAATCAGGCCCCGCGCCGCGCCAATCCCGGCCAGGACGGGCAGGAGCGCACCATCTGGCTGCGGCTGAAGCTGATTGCCGATGCCGGGCTGGTCGGCCTGCCCAATGCGGGCAAATCGACGTTTCTGGCCACTGTCTCCGCCGCCAAGCCGAAAATTGCCGATTACCCCTTTACCACCCTGCATCCCGGGCTGGGCGTCGTGCGCTCGGATGCGCGCGAGTTCGTGCTGGCCGATATTCCCGGCCTGATTGAGGGCGCGCATGAGGGGCTGGGGCTGGGCGACCGTTTCCTCGGCCATGTCGAGCGCTGCCGCGTCATCCTGCATCTGGTCGATGC
Source organism: Hyphomicrobiales bacterium (assembly GCA_043784745.1). Lineage (GTDB taxonomy): Bacteria > Pseudomonadota > Alphaproteobacteria > Rhizobiales > Beijerinckiaceae > JAYVYA01. The sequence goes on along the minus strand of JAYVYA010000459.1, from coordinate 391 downwards.
CACCGGGGAACATGCGGGCCAATCCTACAAAACCATCCGCAAGGAGCTGGCGGCTTATGGCGGCGGGCTGGCGGAAAAGGCCGAGATTGTCGCGTTGTCCAAGGTGGATGCGGTGGATGCCGCAACGCTGAAGCAGCAGATCGCCCGCCTGAAACGCGCCGCCAAGCGTGCGCCAGTGCAAATTTCCGCCGCCACCGGCAAGGGCATGGTGGACGTATTGCGCGAGGTGGTGCGGATTATTGATGCGGCCAGGCTGGCGGAAGCGCCGGTGGTTGCGGCGGCGGAGTGGCACCCGTGAGCGCCGGACCGCGCACTTCCAGTGCGCCCGTTGTGCGCGTCAGCCCCTCCCGGCAATCTCCAGGCTTCGGAAAGAAGCGCACTGGAAGTGCGC
>JAYVYA010000458.1:0-2544 GCA_043784745.1 Hyphomicrobiales bacterium | reverse complement strand
GGCGCAAGGTCCGGAAACAACCGCGTCCACAACCCGTCCGGTATGCGGCGCAACTGCCCCGCCCGTTCCCGCCCGTCCGCAACAAAATCCCCGGCCTCTTCAACAAAGCCGCTCTCCGGCGCAAAGCCGGCCAGCAGCAACAGCAGCCAGTTCTCCCGCGCACCGGCAATCGCTGCGGCCAGTGCTGCCGCCGCATCGGCATGTGCGGCCAGACGGCAACCCGCGTGGTCGGCAATCTCTTCAAATTCGCGCCCCGGCGGGCAGGCCAAAGTCAGGTCACGCACCAGGCCCTGTACGGCGGCGGGCACCAGCGCGGTGAGGGTGCGCACAATGGGCAAGGCAGGGGTGCCCGGCAAGGCGATGACAATAGCGGAAAGCATGTGGCCCCATAGCACGCCACAAAATTTTGACCAGAAGCCGCAATGCCGCTTGACGCGGGCGGCAATGTTCAATATTTGTTCTTTGTTCCGGTTGTGTTCGAAGGGCTGAACCAGAAAACACAAGGGACGGAGGCTAAAATGTATCATTTTGCGCCAGATCAGGCCAAGGCCGCCAAACCAGTGCCCCTGCCCGCCGCGCGGGGCAATGCCGTTGCACCCGAGCGGCGGCGCGGGCGCGGCACCGGTTCCAACACCAGCGGACGGTTTGAGCGTGAAAGCCGCGAGGCGATGGATGACGGCTGGGGCTCGCTGGAGGCGCTCGCCCCCTTCACCACACAGGTGCAGATGGAGCGGGCCAAAACCATCATCACCCGCAATGAATCACCCGATCTGGGCTTTGACCGGTCGATCAACCCCTATCGCGGCTGCGAGCATGGCTGTGTCTATTGTTTCGCCCGGCCCACCCACGCCTATATGGGACTGTCGGCGGGCCTTGATTTTGAAAGCCGGCTGTTCGTCAAGCAGGGCGCGGCGGCCTTGCTGGAGCGGGAATTGTCAAAACCCGGCTACCAGCCCAAAACCATCGCCATTGGCACCAATACCGACCCCTACCAGCCAATTGAGCGCGAGCACCGGGTGATGCGCGAAATCCTGGAGGTTTTGGCCAGAGCCAACCATCCCGTCGGCATTGTCACCAAATCGGCGCTGGTGACGCGCGATATCGACCTTTTGGCCCCCATGGCGGCCAAGGGCCTTGCCAAGGTGGCGTTGTCCATCACCACGCTGGACAAGACTTTGGCCCGGACCATGGAGCCACGCGCCGCCTCGCCGCAAAAGCGGCTGGACACGCTGGGTGAACTTTCGGCGGCGGGAATTCCCGTCACCGTGATGGTTGCGCCGATTATTCCCGCCATCAACGATGCGGAAATCGAGACGATTATGACCAGAGCCCATGCCTATGGCGCGCGCGAGGTCGGCTATGTCATGCTGCGCCTCCCGCTGGAAGTGCGTGACCTGTTTGCCGACTGGCTGCTCCAGCACCATCCCGCCAAAATGCGCCATGTGCTGTCCCTGGTCAGTTCCATGCACGAGGGCAAGCTCTACGATGCCAAATTCGGCAAGCGCATGACCGGCGCTGGCCCTTATGCCTGGATGATTGGCCGCCGCATCGAGATTGCCGCAGCCAAACTGGGCTATAACAAGGCCAGGCTGAAACTGCGCACCGACCTGTTTCAGCCCCCCGCCCGGACGGGCGAGCAACTGGCCCTGTTTTAGGCTAATCTGGACCGCGCACTTCCAGTATGCCCTCGCGCGGCGGTGGAGCGTACCAGGCCTGGCACAGAATGAGTGGTGGACTGGGCGCGCTGGAAGTGCGTGGTCCGGGCGGCTCAACTGGCACTCTGGGCTGTTTGGTGTATCCAGTGATTGCCCCCAGCAGGACTCCCATGCCAAAACCCGATTTCTCCCATGAGGCCAGCTACCAGGTGCAGGGCCTGTGGCCGGTGTGCGGCATCGACGAGGCCGGTCGCGGCCCGCTCGCCGGGCCGGTCGCCGTTGCCGCCGTCATCCTCGACCCCGACAACATTCCCGCTGGACTGGATGATTCCAAAAAGCTTGCCGCCAGCGCCCGCGAAAAATTATTTGATGAAATTCTGGCCAAGGCCCTGAGCGTCAGCATCGCGCTGGTGCCGCATAGTCTGATTGACACGCTCAACATCAGGGCCGCCACTTTGCTCGGCATGAGCCGCGCTGCAGCCGGTCTGGTATTGCGACCGGGATTTGCCCTGGTCGATGGCCGCGATGTTCCCCCCGGCCTGATTTGCCCGGCGCAGGCGCTGGTTGGCGGAGATGGGCGCAGCGTTTCCATCGCCGCAGCCTCAATCCTCGCCAAAGTGACGCGGGACCGGCTGATGCGGCGGCTGGACAAACATGCCCCGCACTACGGCTTTGCCGCCCATATGGGCTATGGTACCCGGTCGCATTGCGCCGCCATTGCCGGGCTGGGCGCAACTGCGTGGCATCGCCGGAGTTTTGCGCCGTTGCGGGAAATACTGTCGCAGCCGCGCTAACCACATCTTAAGACAGAAGCTTTACGCGCGGAAGCAAACCATTAATTTATATGAACTTTTTGGATAAAATTGTCCAAAAAAGAGACATTGGATTT
>JAYVYA010000457.1:0-2004 GCA_043784745.1 Hyphomicrobiales bacterium | reverse complement strand
CAGGATAGCCGCATGCCTAGAGGCTGACGAGGGTAAGCATGGGACCAGATTCGCGGGCAGATTCGGCACGCTCTGCGGCAAGGTGGCGCTCGTAATTTTGACGGGCATGCCATGCGGTTGACCGATTTTCTGAAACATTTTGACCTCCTGCTGAATGGTTTTGCGATGCTGTCGAGGGCAATAGGGCATTCATTGCCTGCGCCTTGTTCGCTCTAAATTGTTGAATTTGCGGGATAAACCACTTCCAAGACCTGACATCTGGCTTGGGTTTGGCGGCAATCGCTGGCAGGATTTCGCCTTCAAAATCAGCGCCTTGGTCCATCAACCCGATGATTGGCGACAGGTCCGACAGCCCCGGCGATGGAGAGTTTTCGCAACCAGCGGCTTTTCGGAGTTTGGATTCGAGATTTTTGAAATCGGGTCGCGGTCGCGCGCTCGCGCTCAACGCAGCCTCTTTCTTTTCTGGTTCTGGTTCTGGTTCTGGTTCTTGCGCTCCCGCAGCTTTATCCGGGGGGTTAACCCCCCTCTTAAGATTTGGGTTGCCGCCCCCCTTGCCATTTGCCTTATCTACCACTGCCCTTTCAGTGTCCTTTTTCATGCGCCGACTGTAGATTCCAGTGTCATCCCGGCTAAAAACATTTGCCGCTTCCAGTTCTTTCAAAAGGGACTGGCACTCCTTCAGGGGGAACCCCGCCAAATTGGCAAGTTGCTGCGGCGTGACGGTTAACGTGCCTACGCACAAATAACCGCGCGGAATAGCGTCGTGCATAATGCATAGCATTTCCATCCAAAGCCCGCGCGCTGCCCCGCAACACATGCGAAGCTCAGGCGAAGCTCGCCACGCGCTAGGTGAGAATTTGAACCACGGATCGCTCAATTTGGCCTCCATTGATCTAAAGGCTTTGCGCCCTTGCTGCGGTTGCACGGCTTGCAGGCAACTTTCAGGTTTTTCATCTTGTGCCTGCCGCCCTTCGACCACGGAATAATGTGGTCAATCTCAAAAGGGCCTTGCATTGATCCGCAATATTGGCACGTGGATTTGTCCCGCCTAAAAATAACGTTCCGCAATGACATGGGAATTGCCGGTCTGTTTTCGCGAAGGTTGCCGCTCGACACTCCGTCTTTCCGAATGCGACGGCTGTAAATGACGCCATCTGCGGTTCTGGAAAAAACCCCGCGTTCCTCAAGTTCCGCCAGTAATGGAACAACAATTTCCTCATACTCCGATGATAATCGCGCCAGATCACGGGCCGAACACGGCGTTCCATTGATGCGCAGTTCACCGACAGGCACCGCCTTTGCCATAATGCAGAGCATTCTCATCCACAGCCCTTGCGCCGCCAAGGAACAGACGCGCAGCCGCTCGTCAGCGTCGTGGTCGATCCATGAAAACATGCTCCATGTTCCTTTGGGCTGCTGCACGAAAGCCGCTGCATCATCCCCTTCAAGATTGCTTTCCATACCGCTTCCTTCATCTATCCCTGCGGAAAATTCCCGCCAAAAACCGAATAGCTGTGCCGCCCGTCCGCGTCGGGCAGCGCAGGCTCGGTGAAATCATCGCCGTGAAACCGCTCGGATTCCCCCGGCGTTGAAGTTGTGCCGTGCGCGATTGGCCCGGCCATGCGGCTGGCAAATTCCTCCACGGCCCGCAGCGTCACGTCGCCAACGCTTTCCGCAGCCTCCTCCAGTTCCATGAGCACCGCATGCGCCCCATGGTGACACCCGGCGTAATCGGCCACCACGCGCCAGCCGGTGGCCTCGTAGGCTGGGATGTCGTCCTTCGGAATGTGGCGGTATTGGCGCTCGGGGATCATGAGGCGATCTCCCTAAACGTCACCGTGATATCGCTTTCAAAATCAACCGCAATTTTTGCCAGTTCCGCAACACCGCATGTTCCAAGTAGATCAAACAGCGGCCCGGCATGGTCGTCAGCCCGGCCCCGCGCCTTGATGGCCACAACCCGCTTTTCGTCGTTGCCCATTTTCATCATGTCGATGCGGCGGC
>JAYVYA010000456.1:0-4853 GCA_043784745.1 Hyphomicrobiales bacterium | reverse complement strand
AGCAAAGCCCGCACCATACCGCACCGCCATGATTTTCAAGGTCTGCTCGCTCGCCAGCACTGCGCCATGGCCGGAGCGGGCATGATCGGAATGGCCGTGGGTAATGAGGGCGCGCGGCACCGGGCCGACGGGGTCAATGTAAAAATCACCCGGCACGCAGTAGAGGCCCCTGGGAGTCAATGTGAGGATGTCAGTCGCGCGCATTGCAAAACTACTCTTTGGACGTGTCCAGGAACCAAAGAGATGGGGAAGGTGCGTCAAACGGCAACCGGCAAACCAGAGTGGCCTGCGGATTGGTTGCAACCTGGTCAAACAACTGCACTGAAACGGGAAGCCTGTTCGCGAGGAAAAGTTGCAGGATTCGCCTTCCAGGCGGTAATCGGCTAGCCAGCCCGACAGCAAGACACTGGAGCCTTCGCCATGCCCGCCATTGACACCATCCTCGCCCATCTCGACGCCAGCCGCCAGCCTGCGCTCGACCGGCTGTTTGAGCTGCTGCGGATCAAGTCCGTCTCCACCGACCCGGCTTTTGCGGAGGAATGCGCGGCGGCGGCGGACTGGCTGGCGCGGCAGCTTGGCAGCATTGGCTTTGAGGCCTCGGTGCGCCCCACGCCGGGCCGTCCGATGGTGGTGGCCCATGCGAAAGCCAGGCGACGCGATGTGCCGCATGTCCTGTTTTACGGGCATTATGATGTGCAGCCGGCCGACCCGCTTGAATTGTGGCAGAGTGCACCCTTTGATCCGCGTATCGAGAACGGCAAAATCATCGCGCGCGGTGCGGCAGACGACAAGGGCCAGTTGATGACCTTTGTTGAGGCCTGCCGCGCTTTCCACGAGAACGGCGGGCTGCCCTGCGATGTCAGCATTTTGTTCGAAGGCGAGGAGGAGACCGGTTCCCCCTCGCTGCCCGCTTTCATGGAGGCGAACAAGGCCGAATTGAAAGCCGATGTGATGCTGGTGTGCGATACCGGCATGTGGGACGCTGCTACCCCCGCCATCACCACGATGCTGCGCGGCATGGTGCTGGAGGAAGTGATCATCCATGCCGCCAGCCGCGATTTGCATTCGGGCTTGTATGGCGGGGCGGCGATTAATCCGGCACGGGTGCTGGCCCGCATCATTGCCGATTTGCATGACGAGAACGGGCGCGTCACCCTGCCGGGCTTTTATGACGGCGTCGAGGAATTGCCGCCCGAAATGGCGGCACAATGGCGCGAGCTGAATTTCAGCGAGGCGGCATTTCTGGGCGGTGTCGGCCTGTCGGTGCCAGCCGGGGAGAAAGGCCGCAGCGCGCTGGAAATGATCTGGTCCCGCCCCACGGCCGAGGTTAACGGCATCATTGGCGGCTATACCGGCCCCGGCACCAAAACAGTTTTGCCCGCGCAGGCCAGCGCCAAACTGTCGTTCCGGCTGGTCGGGCGGCAGGACCCGGCCAAGGTGGCGGAAAGCTTCCGCGCCTTCGCCAGGGCGCGCCTGCCTGCCGATTGCCGGGCGGAATTCATCAGCCACGGGGCTAGCCCGGCGCATCAATTGCCTGTGACGTCGGAAGCGCTGACCCGCACCCGCCGCGCGCTGGAGGGCGAATGGGGCAAGCCACCGGTTCTGGCGGGCAGCGGCGGGTCGATCCCGATCGTCGGCTCGTTCAAGCGCGAGCTGAAGATGGATTCGCTGATGGTCGGCTTTGGGCTGGACGATGACCGGATTCACTCGCCCAACGAGAAATATGAGGTTATTTCGTTCCAGAAGGGCGCGCGCAGCTGGGCCCGCATTCTGGCGGCTCTGGCGGGATAAGATGGTTTTGCATAATATTGTTGTGAAAGGACTTTATGAGGTTTGTCTCCTGATTGACGGTTGCTTGCATCCTGATTGACGGGCGTTTGATTCCCCATTTTCATACATCCCGCCCTCCCTTCCAACCAGGCCAGCGCCACCCGCGCCCGGCACACCTTATTCCTGGACACGCACAGACATGATTCGTCTCGACTCGATCAGCAAGCAGAATGGTCACCAGATATTGTTCATCGAAGCTTCGGCCTCGCTCAACCGGGGCGAGAAAGTCGGGCTGGTTGGCCCCAATGGCTCGGGCAAGACGACGTTGTTCCGGATGATGACAGGGGAGGAGGCACCGGACGAAGGCCAGGTGGGCGTCGAGCGCGGCATTACCATCGGCTATTTCAGCCAGGATGTCGGCGACATGTCGGGCCGCAGCGCCGTGTCCGAGACGATGGACGGCGCCGGGCCGGTGAGCAGCGTCGCCGCCGAACTGGCCGAGCTGGAGCACGCCATGGGCGACCCGGCCCGGACCGGTGAGATGGACGAGATCATCACCCGCTATGGCGAGGTGCAGGGGCGCTTCGAGGAGCTGGGCGGCTATGCCCTGGAGGGCCGGGCGCGCGAAGTGCTGGCAGGCCTGAGCTTTTCGGAAGAAATGATGGATGGCGATGTGGGAGCGCTGTCGGGCGGCTGGAAAATGCGGGTGGCGCTGGCGCGCATCCTGCTGATGCGTCCCGACGCCATGCTGCTGGACGAGCCGAGCAACCATTTGGACCTCGAAAGCCTGATCTGGCTGGAACAATTTCTCCGGGGGTATGAGGGTGCCTTGCTGATGACCTCGCATGACCGCGAGTTCATGAACCGCATTGTCACCAAAATCGTCGAGATCGATGGCGGCGGGCTGACAAGCTATTCGGGCGATTACGAGTTCTACGAGCAGCAGCGCCTGCTCAACGAGAAGCAGCAGCAGGCGCAGTTCGACCGCCAGCAGGCGATGCTGGCCAAGGAAATCAAGTTCATCGAGCGTTTCAAGGCCCGCGCTTCGCATGCCGCGCAAGTGCAGAGCCGGGTCAAAAAACTCGACAAGATAGACCGGGTGGAACCGCCCAAGCGCCGCCAGAGCGTGGCTTTCGACTTTTTGCCTGCCCCGCGCTCCGGCGATGATGTCGCCAGCCTGAAGAATGTGCACAAAGCCTATGGCAACCGCACGATTTATGAAGGGCTGGATTTTCAGGTGCGGCGGCGCGAGCGCTGGTGCATCATGGGCGTCAATGGTGCAGGCAAATCGACCTTGCTAAAGCTGATTGCCGGTTCAACCGAGCCCGATGATGGCGAGGTGGCATTGGGTGCCAGCGTCAAAATGGGCTATTTCGCCCAGCACGCGATGGACCTGCTGGATGGCGAGCGCACGGTCTTCCAGCAGCTGGAACATGATTTTCCGCAGGCCGGGCAGGGCACGCTGCGGGCGCTGGCCGGCTGCTTCGGCTTTTCCGGGGATGATATCGAGAAGCGTTGCCGGGTGCTGTCGGGCGGCGAAAAAGCCCGGCTGGTGATGGCGATCATGCTGTTTGACCCGCCCAATTTTCTGGTGCTGGACGAGCCGACGAACCATCTCGATTTGATGACCAAGGAAATGCTGATCAACGCGCTCGGCCAGTTTGAAGGCACGATGCTGTTTGTCTCGCATGACCGGCATTTCCTTGCCGCCCTGTCCAACCGCGTGCTGGAACTGACGCCAGACGGCGTGCACCAGTATGGCGGCGGCTATACCGAATATGTCGCCCGCACCGGGCAGGAGGCACCGGGGCTGCATCCTTGAGGCCACTGGTTCAGGCAACGGCTTTGTGCTGCCCGCACCCGTTGAACAATCCGGTAGCGCCGATTGTCTGGCTGGCGCGCCCTGCCAGCAACCTGGCGGCGGGCAATTCTTTTGGCATGCCGGGGGCTGCATGGATCATTGCGGCGTTACCGCCGGTGGCGCTATTCTTTTTGATGCAGAAGCAATTGATTGCCGGGCTAACGCTGGAGACCACCAAGGGATGACGCGCTTGCTGACCCTCAACGATGGCGCACTGGGCCTCGTGCTGGCGCTTCCCCCGCGCGGAATGCCGGAGATTCTGGCGTTTGGAGCCGGTATCGGGGAAGTCACGCTGACCCCGGCGCGGGCGCAGCACGTCAACGGCATGGATGTGCCGGTGCCCGGTGCTGTGCTCCTGCCCACCGGCGGCATGGGCGCGTTTGGCTGGCCAGCCATTGCCGGGCACCGCGACGGGCGGGATTTTGTCCTCGAATTTGCCGGATGGCAGGTTGAGGCGCAAGCTGCCAGCGCTGTGCTGAGCGCCGTGGATGCCCAAACCAGCCTCGCCATCGCCATCCACCTGTCCATTGTCCGGGGCGCACTCACCTGCCGTGCCGCTTTGACCAACACCGGGGCCGGAATGTTCACGCTGGACCGGTGCATGGCCGGAAGCATGATGTTTCCTGAAGGGCCGGTAACGCTGACGCATTTCACCGGCAAATGGGGCCAGGAATTCCAGATGCAGCGCGAACCCTTGCTGGCGCGCCAGTGGATCAGCGAAAACCGGCGCGGACGCACGTCGCATGACCGCTCGCCAAGCCTGGTCCTTTCCTGCTCCCAAGCGTCGCTTGCGGTTCATCTGGGCTGGAGCGGCAACCATGTCCTTGGCATCGAAACGCTGGATGACGGACGCCGCCTCGTCCATGCCGGTGAATGGTTTGAGCCGGGGGAAATGCGGCTCGGACCGGGTGCCGCCTATGACAGCCCCAGCGTCTATTTTGCGCCCTCGACCGCCGCCCTGCGCACTCGGCTGAAGAGTGAGATGTCCTGGCCCGGCGGCACCGCCAAACCGCGCCCGGTGACGCTGAATACCTGGGAAGGCAATTATTTCGGGCACCATCTGCCCGCCCTGATGGCGCAGGCCGATGCGGCGGCGGCGCTGGGCATCGAGCGCTTCGTGCTCGATGATGGCTGGTTTGGCCTGCGCGATGATGATCATCGGGCGCTGGGCGACTGGAGCGTCGATCCGCGCAAATATCCTGAGGGTCTCAAACCTTTGTCC
>JAYVYA010000455.1:0-7983 GCA_043784745.1 Hyphomicrobiales bacterium | reverse complement strand
TAGGGATGCCACGGACGGTCCGGTGGTTCGCATCTTCCGTCGTGGGTCTGAAGGTCAGGGAGCCGGTGATTTGAACATTCAGGAACACGGAACTTTCGTTGAAAGGTCCCAGGCCGCCAGCCGGTTCAACCTGCCTTCGCTCAACCTGAAGAACAGCAAAGGGGATCTGAGCGCCGTGATCGGCGTCATGCGCCGCCGCTGGCCCGTCGTGCTGGCCGCCGCGCTCATTGGCCTGCTGGTCGGTGTGTTCGCCCTGTTTGCCCTGACGCCCTATTACACGTCGCGCACGGCCATCCTGCTCGACCCCAAGCGCAATGCCGGCACCGATCTGGGTGCCGTGGCAGCCGGGTTGCCGATTGACGTGGGCTTTGTCGAGAGTGAAGTGGCGGTGATCTCGTCCTTCAACATTGCCCGCCGCGCCGTTGAAAAGATTGGTTTGGGCAAGGACCCCGAGTTCGGTGCGACATCGGGCGGGGGCGGCATGCTGTCGCGCATCCTCGGTTCGGTCGGCTCGATCCTGGGCGGCGGGGGCACTACCGAAAAAGAATCAACCGAGCTGAAGCTGGCCCCGGAGGTGCGGGCGGCGGTGGACCGGCTGCGGGCCAATTCTTCCGTGCGCCGCACCGGTCTTACCTATGTCATTGACGTGGCCGTGACGTCCAAAGACCCGGTAAAGGCTGCAACCATCGCCAATGCCATGGCCGATGCCTATCTGGTGGACCGGCTGGAAGCGCGCTACACCGCTGCCCAGCGCGCCACGCAATGGTTCAGTGACCGCCTTGCCGGGCTGAAGGGCCAAGTGGAGCAAAGCGAACTGGCCGTCGCCGAATACCGGGCCCAGAACGGGTTGGTGTCCACCAATGCCGGCACGATTGACAAGCAGCAATTGTCGGAAATCAACGCCCAGCTGGTGCAGTCCCGGGCCAAGACCGCCGAAACCAAAGCCAAATATGATCAGGCGCAGCGGGTTTCCAGTTCGGGCGGTTCCATCGCTTCGCTCGGTGATGTGCTGGCTTCCGGCCTGATCTCCAGTCTCCGGGCCCAGGAAGCCGAAGTGGGGCGGCGCGAGGCTGACCTGTCCACGCGCTATGGCCCGCAGCATCCCCAGGTGGTCAATGTCCGTGCCGAGCTCGCCGATATCCGCCGCGGCATTGCCGGCGAGGTCGGGCGTGTGGTTGCCAACCTGCGCAATGAATATGATATCGCCCAGAAGCGCGAAAAGTCCCTGCAGGACAGTCTGGACCGGCTTTCCGGGTCCGCCAACCAGAATGATTCGGCGGCTGTGAAATTGCACGAGCTGGAGCGCGAGGCCGATTCAAACCGCCTGCTCTACGAAAGCTTCCTCGGAAAATTCAAGGAATCACGCGAGCAAACCACGCTGGAAACCACGGAATCGCGCGTCATCAGCCCCGCCGTGACTTCGCGCGAGGCGAGTTTTCCGCGCCAGGTGCCGGTCTTGTCCGTCGCCATCCTGTTTGGCCTGTTTTTAGGGATCGCCCTGGCCTTTGCGCTGGAAACGCTGGCGCGCGGCTTCCAGACCAGCGAGCAGGTCGATGAATTGCTGGGATGCACCACGCTTGCCTTCCTGCCCGCCGTGCCCCGGGCCGAGCTTGGCAAGGAGGCAAGCGAAGATATGGCCATGGTCAAATATCTCGTGGCCAAGCCGTTCTCGCGGTTTTCCGAGGGGGTGCGCACCATACGCACCGGCATTCACCTATCCAATGTCGACAGCCCTCCGTCGATTGTCATGGTCTGTTCCACCGTGCCCAATGAGGGCAAATCGACGGTGGCCGCCGCCCTGGCGACTTCGGCAGCCCTGTCCGACAAGAGCGTGCTGCTGATTGACGGCGATTTGCGCAACCCGTCCACTACCAACCGCTTTGGTCTTGGCACCCATCCCGGCCTGGTTGATCTGCTGTCGGGCGCGGTCTCGCCGCAAGCGGCTTTCGCCAGAAACGAGCACGCGCCGATCACCATTCTGGGAGCGGGCACGGCGACGACCAATCCGACCGATATCATCTCGTCGCAGAAAATGGCGCAATTGCTGCAGGTTCTGGCCAAGCAATATGACCTGATCGTCATCGATTGCCCGCCCTTGCTGGCTGTGTCGGATGGCCTGCTGCTAGCCAATATCGTTGATTCAATTGTCTATGTGGTGGAATGGAACAAGACGGCCCGCGATGCGGCGCAGCGCGCCTTGCGGATGTTTGAAAACAACCGCGCCAAGGTGGCCGGTGTGGTGCTCAACAAGGTCGACAGCCTGCGCATCAAAACCTATACCTATTACAGCGAATATTTCGGCTACCGCTACGATTCCTACTACCACAAGGATTAAGCATCCGGCGAAGTCCGGAGCGCGGACTTGCAGTCCGCTGCTTTCCACCGCAAGATTGATCAAGCCTTGAAACCAATACTCTCCGCACTGGCGGAATAAAAGTCCTTGCTCCGGGATGCGCCGATCTCTGCTCCACCCGAATGCCAGGCGCCTTGGCCAGCGGCTGCGGTCAGGTGGATAAAAACCGGAAGCCTTCACCTTCCAGCACAATCGCCGTCAGTTTCCGCGTCGCATAGGCCCCGGTGTCAATGTTGATCCGGTTGTGGCGCACATCCGGTGCCGGGGCCGGGGTGTGGCCGTGAATGATGATTCGGCCAAAATCGGCGGGGCTGTCGAGAAATTCCTGCCGTATCCACATCAGGTCCTGCGGCGATTGCCGGTCCAGCCTCACGCCGGGGCGCACGCCGGCGTGGCAGAAAAAATACGGCCCAAATTCGGCGGAACAGGGCAGGCTGTCAAAGAAATCGAGATGCGCGGCGGCGGCTTTTTCGAAGGCGTCCATGATTGCCCCGGTCGCGCTGCGGTTGCGCAGCAAGGCCGGGTCCACACCATAGGACATCATGGTTTCCAGCCCGCCAAAGCCAAGCCATTCGGAAAGGCGGGCGTGATTGTCGAGGCAGTCCAGCAGCGTTTGCTCATGGTTGCCGCGCAAAAGCACGGCGCGGGGCAGGAAGGCTGGCGGATGGATCAGCCGCTCGATCACCTCGCGGGACTTGCCGCCCCGGTCAATGTAATCGCCGACATAGACGAGGCGGCACACAGCAGGCCGGTCCCGCTCAATCTCGGCACCAATCATCGCCTGCAATTGCTCCAGCAGTTCCAGTCTGCCGTGGATATCGCCAATCGCATAAATCCGCTCGCCGTCCGTCAGGCCGGTTCCGGCCAGATTGGGGGGAGAGTGGTGCGGGTGCCCGGACCCCGTGTCCTCCGGCTTCCCTCGCTTGAACCAATTGGCGAACATCATGTTTCCTGTAACCGTCCGGCTGGGAAATAGCACAGCCCGCGCGGCGGGTCTAATTGCCGGAGGCGGGCTTGCCGGTGCGCTTGATCCGCGCGACCTGGCTCTGGATCTGGTTCCAGCGCTTGGGCGAGACCGGGTAGGATGCGGGCTGGCCGGTCGCCTTTGAGGCTTCCGGATCGTCGAAATTATCCGGACCAGCGGTTTGGGTTCCCGGATAGGAGCCCGGAGGCGGGCGATTGGAACGGGCCAGCGAAGCCTGCCAGGCCTGGCGCGCCGCTTCGCCCCGCTTGGCCGAAATCTCCGTATCCGGCTGGTCGAGCGGGCGGGGTGAAAAGCTGACGGACAACCGCCTGGAGCGGGTGGCGGGCAGGGCCATTGAGATTCCGCCCTTGCCCGGCACGATTTCGATCCGGTCCATCAGGGGGAAATATTCCGGACCGCTTCCAGATTTGGCCAAAACGGTGCCGGCCGGGGGCAAAAACACTGAACATTGGGCAAAGCTGCTTTCGCAGGCCTGGCGGGAGGCAAATCGCGGGGCCTTCTCCTCAAATTCGGCCCGCGCATTGGCAAAGCCGGTGCGGCATTTGGCTTCTTCCAGCTGGCGGGTGATGATGCATTCGTCCACCGAAGCATAGGAGGCATGCCGAATCTTCGCCACCGGACGGGCCGGTGCGGGCGATGTGGCGAGAATGCTGGCCAGACCAGCGACCAGCAGACTGAAACGAATCAGCTTGCGATGACATTTGATCAAGCCAGTTTCACTTGGCATCCAGCCCCGCTCCAGAATAAAAAAACCGCCGGGGCATCAGACGCTTGCAAGAGCCCCGTCCGCAGCGAATATGCTCTACCACTATCCGGGCAAAACGGCATCTTTGCGGCGAAGTTATGCGGGTTGTTTCGATGGCTGGCTCAAGGCCTTGAACCGGCCTTCCCCCTCGGCTAGAACCGCGCAACTGAAACGCCAGCACGAGATGCAAGATATGAAGCTGTTCCCAAATGTCGCTCGCGAAATCGACGGCAAGGTTATCTTGATCACCGGGGGCACCGGTTCTTTCGGCAAGCATTTCACCGCCCGGGTCTTGCGCGATTACAACCCAAAGAAGGTGATTATCTACTCGCGCGATGAATTCAAGCAATTCGAAATGGCGCAGAAATTTACCGATCCGCGCGTGCGCTTTTTTATCGGAGATGTGCGGGACCGGGACCGCCTGGAGATCGCCATGCGCGATGTCGATGTCATCATCCACGCGGCCGCCATGAAGCATGTGCCGATCGCCGAATATAACCCGATGGAATGTGTTAAAACCAATGTGGACGGCGCGCAGAATGTCGTGATGGCTTCGCTCCGCACCGGGGTAAAGAAGGTGGTGGCGCTGTCGACCGACAAGGCCTCAAACCCGATCAACCTTTATGGTGCCACCAAGCTGGCCTCCGACAAGATTTTCATCGCTTCCAACAATCTGTCGGGCGCAACGGGGGCCAAGTTCTCGGTGGTGCGCTACGGCAATGTCGTGGGTTCGCGCGGCTCCGTCATCCCGTTCTTTCGCAAGCTGATCGAGAATGGCGCCAAAAAATTGCCCATCACCGACCCGCGCATGACCCGTTTCTGGATCACGCTGGATCAGGGCGTCGCGTTCGTGCTGTCCAGTCTGGTGATGATGAAGGGCGGCGAATTGTTCGTGCCAAAAATCGCCTCAATGCGAATCACAGATATGGCCACCACAATCGCCCCGCACCTGCCGCACGAAGTGGTCGGGGTCCGCCCCGGCGAAAAACTGCATGAAGTGATGATTACCGAGGACGATGCCCGCTGCTGCTATGATCTGGGGGACCGTTACGCCATCCTGCCCCACCCGGTCGACAATGTGGCGGAGGTGTACGGGCAGGGCAAATCCGTGCCCGCCGGTTTCCGCTATGCCAGCGATATCAACACCGACTGGGTTGATGCCGCCGGTTTGCGCGAGATGATGGACACGATTGATCTGGCAGAGGCCGCCTGATGAGCATGATTCCCTATGGCCGCCAGACGATTGAGGCCGAGGATCTGGCAGCGGTTGCCGCTGCCCTCACCTCCGGCTGGCTGACGACGGGTCCGCGCGTCGAAGAGTTTGAAGCGGCCTTTGCCAAA
Organism: Hyphomicrobiales bacterium; assembly: GCA_043784745.1. Lineage (GTDB taxonomy): Bacteria > Pseudomonadota > Alphaproteobacteria > Rhizobiales > Beijerinckiaceae > JAYVYA01. Next base: position 2,559 of record JAYVYA010000455.1, on the reverse strand, counting down.
AGCCTCGGCGCGGCGCATGCGGTGGCGGTCAATTCGGGCACAGCAGCACTGCATTGCGCCATGCGGGCGCTGAATATCGGGCCGGGCGATGAAGTCATCGTGCCCGCCATCACCTTTGCCGCCACGGCCAACAGCGTGGAATATCAGGGCGGCACCCCGGTTTTTGCCGATGTCGAGGCCACAACCCTGCTGATTGACCCCGCCAGTATTGCCGCCCGCATCACTGCGCGCACCAAAGCCATTGCGGTCGTTGATTATGGAGGCCAGCCCGCCGATTACGACGCGATTGATGCCATTGCCAAGGCGCATAATCTGGCTGTGGTGGCGGATGCCTGCCACGCGCCGGGCGGGAATTACAAGGGACGCCCGGTGGGGACACTGGCGGCGGTGTCGACGTTTTCGTTTCATCCGGTCAAGCACCTCACGACTGCCGAAGGCGGCATGTGCCTGACGCAGGACGAGGGGCTGGCCAGGCACATGCGGCGCTTCCGCAACCACGGCATTGATTCCGACCACCGCCAGCGCGCCGCCAAAGGCACTTTTGCCTATGACATGACTGAGCTGGGCTTCAACTACCGGCTCAACGACGTGCAATGCGCGCTGGGCCTCGCCCAATTGCCGCGCCTGCAGGCATGGGTGGTGCGGCGGCAGGAAATTGCCGCGCTCTATGACAAGGCTTTCGCGGCTATGGCGCATGTGCGCCCGCTGGCGCTGCGCCAAGGCCGCAGCCATGCCTACCACCTCTATGTGGTGGAACTGCACCTCGAACGGCTTGGCATGACTCGCGCGGAGGCATTCGACAAACTGCGGGCCATGGGTATCGGAGCCAATGTCCACTACGCCCCCGTGCACCTCCTGAGCTATTACCGCGAAAAATATGGCCACAAACCCGGCCTGTGCCCGGTGGCCGAGCGGATCAGCGAGCGCATTTTGACCCTGCCAATATTCCCGCTGATGCAGGACGCTGAGGTGGCCCGCGTGGTTGAGAGCGTCGCGAGCCTGGCGAAATGAATTTGGCACCGGGCCAGCCTGGACATGTGGTTTTTGTCACCAACCAGCTCAAGACGCTGTTTTATATTGCACTAGCCGTGAAATTGCGTGAGGCAGGCTTTTCTGTTTCGTGGATTGCAACGAGCCGCCGCTGGGCTGATGCTGTGCGGGCTGGTGGAGCGCAGGAAACAGACATTCTTGACCTGTCCCGTTTTGGTCCGGAATGGGCAAAAGGCCTGCAGCCGACACCCATGGAAGCAGATTTGCTGGCAAGGGTCGAGCAGGCGGGACGCTTGTCCATCAGCAATATGATAATGATGGACCGGGAACTGGGCCGGAAAAGCCCAAAGGTCCGACTGGCTTATGTCGCAGTGCTGGCAACGGCCATGGATGCTTTTCTTGCGGGCAGACATTCAGATATTTTAATTGGCGAGCCAACCTGGTGTATTGAATTGCTTGCCGGACAGGTTGGCCAATTGCATGGTGCGCGCATGTTCTACCCGCATACCCTGCGCCTGCCATCCGAGCGGCTGGGCCTGATTGACACAACCAGCAATGAGCCGCTTTTGGTCTGGCGGAGACCTGATGATTTTGATGCAGCCATTGCCCGTGCGGCCATCGAAAAGCAGAATGCAGGGAAAGCCCAGCCGTCTTATATGCTCAATATCGCCAGTCCGTTCAAGTGGAAACCGCATTGGCTGAATGAGGCCAGATTGGCGCTGGGCGATGGCAATGCCTGGGATATTTCCGTGCCGCCCCTGAATGTGCGGGCTGGACGGCGGCTAAAATGGGCCTGGAACGCCTTTTTGACCAAGCGCTTTGTCCCTTTCGCGCTGGGGCCGGGTGAGACAGGCGGAGCTTATATATTCATTACCCTTCATGTCCAGCCGGAGGCCAGCGTAGATGTCTGGGGAGCCCCTTTCAACAACCAGACAGAGACCATCCGCGCCCTGGCACGGATTGTGCCTGCAGGCACAGAAATTCTGGTAAAAGAGCATCGCACGGCGATCGGCTGCCGGTCGCTGGCTGAATATGCGCGGCTGGCAGCAATACCCGGCGTGCGGCTGATTCACCCCGCCGCAGACACACTTGGACTGATGCGCGGCGCGCGGTTGATTGCGTCGCCGTCTGGTACTGCGTCGCTTGAAGCGGCCATGATGGGGCTGCCCTCGGTCTGCTTTGGCCGGATCTCCTTTGGCACTGCACTGTTGCGGCAAGGTTTTGACCCGTTCAGCCTGACCGCCGCTGAATTTCGCGCTTTCCTCGAAGAGGCTGATGTCCAGAAGCGCAACGGTGCCCACGCGAGGCGCGCGAGGGAGTTTATGGAACTTGCCGTCGCCAACTCCATCGCGGCAACAGAAGGTGATCCGGTTACCAGCCCTGCCACCATCGATACCGCCAATCTGGAAAAACTGGTCAAAGGGTTTGGCGTCGCCTGTGAGGAAGTCCGGCGGCGCAGGCAGGCAGCCGTCGCCTAGCAGCCTGTCGGACTGACGTCTGGCGTTTTATTTATCGTTTGGGCGCGCCGTTATCGTATTGCCGGGGTGACTTTTCGGCCTGCGGGTCGGT